>JBKDZK010000257.1:0-8381 GCA_047971205.1 Draconibacterium sp. | reverse complement strand
CTGAAACTAACAAAGAAAAATGATATTAATTTGCTAATAATCAGTAAATTAATTACAAGGTTGGCGAGCCACATTTATATTGGTTGTGGTTGTCCCGAAATGCTATTTGTGTTGGGTATATCACTGATGTTGGTAAGCGACCGGTCTTTTTGATAGCCTTCCGGAACTTGTTTTGACAATGTTCCCTTTGAATAAATCGCTTGCGGGCGAACTACGTCAAAGTCGGGCAACAATAAATTCCGGGGAAGCAGTTCTCCTCCCGCTTGTACCGCCAACTCCAGAGTTTCGACAGGTTTTGCTTCCGCACTTCTCCACGCACGCGAATTCTCGGCTAAACGGTAATATTCGGTAAAAGGCCGCTGAAAACTATAGCGTTCTGCTTTTTGCAGACGTTCTTTTAACACGAAGGCGCTGAAACCAGTTTCTTCTCCGGTTGCCAACAAAACATCGTCACCGGCCACCACTTCAGCCTGTAAAAAAGAGGGCTGATCCATGGTGTAATAGGAGTTTACATTGTATCCGGCCACCTCCACTGCCACAACGTTTGTCCCTGATTTCAGGTGGTCTTTCAGTTCGTATTCATCCACACGAAAAAAACCTTGCGCAGTACGCGCCGGACCGTAGCCCAGAAATTCCCCGTTTAGAAGAACACGGTAAATGGTAGAACCGGTTATTTTTAGTTTTATATCCTGTCCATTCTCTGCCTGAAAAACCCCATAAAAGCCAAGGTTCAGGTCCTTTTCAGTTTCACGGCCTTTGGCCCAAACGGGAAGCGCTTTCCCGATTAGTGCCGGCTCGGCAGTTTTAGGAGAATCGCATGATATTGTTGAAATAGCATATAGAGACAGCAGTATTAAAACACCCCACCGCTGAAGAATAAAGTTGGATAAAGCTCTCATTTTATGTTCATTTAATTTAAGATACAGATTCTTTTTCACTGATCTCCCCAAACATAAAAGAATGGTTTGAATGGTGCATCCTGTAGAGTCTGTTTAACCATAATATTCAGGAATAAAAAGATTTGGAGATCAGTAATTAAATGACAGAAATTAAAAAATAAAGCCCCAAAAACTTCAGGGCTGTGATTCCTCAAAATACTTCTCTACCGTTTCTAAAAGCTTTTCGCGTTGAACAGGTTTTGTGATGTAGTCCACAAACCCTTCGCCGAGTGCTTTATTCTTCTCATGTTCAAACGCATAAGCCGACAATGCCACTACCTTTGCCGCCGGCGTGTCCCAGGATTTTACGGGTAGCTTCGTAACCATCCATTACCGGCATTTTTATATCCATCAGCACCAATCCAAAATTACCGTCTTCGGTATATCTCTTTATGGCTTCCGCACCATCGTCGGCAAAAATTAGCTCATCCGCTACATCTTTTAGTAAGTAGAAGAATAAGCGTTGATTGATTTTATCGTCCTCAGCCACCAGAATACGTCTATTCCCAATGGCCTTCTCCTTTATGGGTTCTTCCATCTCCCTTACGAATACTTTAAAACTTAATTATTTGCAAAAACGTCCCTCGATTTTCCGATTACGGAAAGAAAACATAAAGATAAACTTAAAATAGAATAAACAATCAAAAGGTAGCAAATGACTTGTTTTATTTACTTTTGAGCAGAATTTCGGAAAACACAAACTAAAAACCGGGAAATGAAAATTGTTGTATTGGACGGATATACCTTAAATCCGGGAGATCTTAGCTGGGATGCCATAAAAGAATCGGGCGAGTGTGAAATTTATGACCGCACCCCCCGGGAACAGGTTGTGGAAAGAGCCCAAAAGGCCACTGCAGTTTTCACGAACAAGGTGATTATCGATGCCGGGATTATCAGCCAGTTACCCAAATTAAAGTTTATCGGGGTTTTGGCTACCGGGTACAATGTTGTTGACGTTGATGCAGCCCGTGATGCCGGAATTGTCGTTTCAAACATACCCGCTTACAGCACCGAGTCGGTCGCCCAAATGGTATTTGCACACATTCTTCATTTTACACAAAGCGTTGCCGAACATGCCGAGACCGTTTCGGACGGAAAATGGGCCGATAGTATCGACTTTAGTTACTGGATAAGGCCGCAAATTGAACTGGCCGGGAAAACCCTCGGGATAATCGGATTTGGACAGATCGGGCAGGCAGTGGCACGTATCGGCCTGGCCTTTGGAATGAAAGTTCTTTTCAACAACCGGAGTAAAAAAGAAACCGGATTGGAAGCCCGGCAGGTGGACATGGACACTTTACTGGAGAACAGCGATTTCATCAGCATTAACTGTCCGTTAACCGATGCCAACAAAGGATTTATTAACCGGGAGTCGCTTCAAAAGATGAAGAAAACAGCTTTTCTGGTTAACACCGGAAGAGGCCCGCTTATCAACGAGCAGGATCTGGCCGATGCTTTGAACAATGGCACCATTGCCGGTGCCGGCCTGGATGTTTTGTCAGTGGAACCTGCCACCAAAGATAATCCGCTCCCCAAAGCCAGAAACTGTTACATTACCCCGCACATTGCCTGGGCCACTTTTGAAGCCCGTGAGCGCTTAATGCAAATCGCAGCCAATAATTTGAAAGCATTTATCAAAGGCAGCCCAGCCAATGTTGTAAATTAAGAAAACATCAATTACAACTCGCTGCTAATCATAATACTTACGCAAGCTAAAGGACAGGCATTAACTTGCAGCAGCTTTTTGCTAAAAATAGTTAATAATGGCTAATTGAGTTCAATTGTTGTGAAACAAATTGAGATCACTAAACGTTTTAGCAAGAGTTTGGGAAGAGAGATCTATGGCGTTGAAAGTCCTTCATATAGTAATACTTGCTTCGGTAAAATACATGTTGACCTTGCCTTATGCAATGATCATCGGGATGGAGTACAAGTATGCAATCCTTGCGCTACTGGGTGGCGGTATCGGCGGCTTTCTTTTCTTTTACTACCTCAGCAAGCCGGTTTTGAAAGGCTGGCGCGCGTTGCTTCCGCAAATTTGCCAACGGGTTCCGGTGGGCATCAAACAGCGGGTTCAGCTTTTTTGCAGCAGTAAAAACAAAAAGCCGCGTAAGCGTTTTACCCGGAGAAAGAGATTTTTGGTGAAAGTAAAAACCACCTATGGTCTGTGGGGAATTATTATTGCAACTCCCTTGTTCCTGACCATCCCGGTGGGTGCTTTTCTGGCCAATAAATATTATTCACGCCGTAAAAACATTGTGTTTTATATGATCCTCTCGATTGTTAGCTGGGGGATGGTTTATTCAGGGATAATTCTGCTGTTTCCGCGCATATTCTTCCAATAGTTTCCAATTACTTTTATCTTCGAGCAATGCCCTGTCGGCGCCTGAAAGATCCATTTGCAGCAGCTCTTCAGGCTCGCACCACTTACTATTTAAATGGTCATTCAAAACAAGTGTATCACTCTCCATAGCGCATAAAAAAGGAATAAGGCAGATCTGCTTGTGCCCATAATCAAATTCAACCGGAGCCAATCTCTGTATAATCGCAACTTCTATTTCCAGTTTTTCCCTTATCTCCCTGACAATACAAGCCTCTTTGCTCTCATTCCCGTGTATTTTGCCTCCCGGAAATTCCCATTGAAAAGCGTGATCGGCATCGGCCCTGTTCTGCGCCAGCAGGATTTTTCCACCCTGAACAATAATTGCACATGTTACCTGAATCATTTTCTAAAAATAGGAAAGTTTACCGGCAATCGGTCTTTCTGTCTATCTTTGTTCAAAACCGTGGGGCATGACAGAAAACGACATCCTGGACGTAATAGAAAGCTGGGAGAATTTTCAATTTGCACTTCAGCAAATCGAACAAAACCCGGAATACATTCCTGTTTTGATGAAAGTCGCTATCCATAGCAACAATCCCAACAGCTGGAGGGCTTTGTACCTTGCCGACAAGCTGCACGACATTCTGCCGGAAGAAATTGCGCCTTATCTGCCCGAGATGATCGAACAGCTAAAAACAGAAAAACACCACGGAAAGAAACGGCATTTACTCAAACTGATCAGTCAGAACCGGGTTATTCCTAACACTTCTGGTTTTCTGATGGATTATTGTCTGAATACCTTTACTTCGGAAAAAGAGCCCGTTGCCAACCGGGTTCATGCCATGCAAATTCTTTACAATATCTCCGAAACCGAACCGGAGCTAAAGCCCGAGTTGCTCGAAATTATCTTGCAGGAAATGGAATTTCATCCCACTCCCGGAATTGTAAGCCGTGGAAAAAAGCTGGCGAAAAAGTTGCAAAGGCAAATCAATGCGAGAATGCCAGATTGATCTGTTAAGTCCTGAGTTCGAGACTCTCCGCTCTCTGCCTGTATATGCGCTAAGCGGCTGTAATCCGCTAAGCGCAAAGCTCCTGGCTGGATTTTCGATGTCCTACCCAACATCCAGAATCAAAAAACAAGTATCCGGAATCAAATAACCAATTAGCTCGAAAGCTTCGCAATCAACGCCTGTAACTGATCGTCAATCTCCTTGTTCAGTTCTTCCTGTTTGTAATTTCGGGTAATTACCACCAGGTTTCTCAGGTTGGTCATCTCCCTGTTTTGATTCGACTCTATTGCTGCGGCCAGCCTTTCAGGTAACGAAGCATAATAATTTAAAATCCCCAGGCTGTTTTGGGCCATTACACGAACCACCTCATTGGCTTTATCCGCTGCACCTGCCCGGTAATACTGTTCTATAGCCGGGAACGAATCGTAGGTATAAGGAATGGCCTCGTTCGGGAAAAGTTCAAACATCCGGTCGATCACTTCAACAGCCTTTTCCTTTTCTCCTTTCTGAATCAAAGCTTCAGCCAGGCGCGCAAACATATAACGGGTTTGCATAATATTGATCTGCTTCCGGTTGTATTCGTCCATATGAATATTCGGATCATTCACATTTCCCCACACAAATTTGTTCATCACATTGTCGTAAAGAATGTCGGCATCAATACGGCCGCTCATTATTCCCTGACGTTGCGTTTTGATTGGCACAAAACGATAGGCCAGCCCTTCAAACTGCAGCCAGTCGAGGAAATGAACATTGCCGGTATACAACAAGCTGTGGTCAATGTAAATCGGGCGCTCCCAGTTGTTGGCAGCAATCATGTTCAACACCGCCATTTCATTTTTCCCGATCATGCTTTTATTGACAGAAAACTCAACGCGGTCGGCAATCAAATCTGCATTTTCAGGTTTTACAGTTCCCGTTTCCAACACCTTTTGCTTGTCAACAGTGATATGAAAATCTTTAGAAGGCAGGTAGTCGATCATTTCACCCGAAGTAACTTTTACTTTCGTACGAACATCATCGCTTCCCAGGAACTCCATGGCGTCGCTTAGTTCTATCGATTCTTTAAATCGTTCCTGAAACAATATGGCATCCATTCGCCCCATGTAATATTTATCGCGGGTGAACGTGAACGGAACAGGCGGTGAATCGTTGGTAGTGAACTGCTGCTGATAGATATACCAATCCATACCCAGGTAACTGATGTTGATGATTTTGATATCGGGACGAACGCCTTCCACTTCCTGTACATACCAAAGCGGGAAAGTATCGTTATCGCCATAGGTAAATAAAATGGCATTGGGCGCACACGATTCAAGGTAATTTTTGGCATAATCGCGGGTCATGTATTTGCCCGAACGATCGTGATCATCCCAGTTTTGCGAAGCCAGTATTCCGGGCACCAAAACCAACGACAAAGCAGTAACCAATACGGCTCCCGGAGTTCCTTTCAGCACTTTATTCACAACGCTATAGAGCGCGGGCACAGCCAGGCCAATCCAAATAGCAAAAGCATAAAACGATCCGGCATATGCATAGTCGCGTTCGCGGGGCTGGTAAGGATTCTGGTTCAGGTAAACCACAATGGCGATACCGGTAAGCACAAAAAGCATCATGGTAACGGCAAACGTTTCCTTCCCTTTTTTGCCCCGATTGTATTGGTAGAACAAACCTATCAATCCAAAAAAAAGCGGAAGAAAATAGTAAACATTCCGGCTGGCGTCGTTTTTCATGAAATCGGGCATTTCTGCACGCGGCCCTACTTTCACTTTATCAAAAGCCTCGATACCGCTTACCCAGTTTCCGTTCGAAAATTCGCCGTGTCCCTGTACATCGTTCTGTCTTCCCACAAAGTTCCACATAAAATAACGCATGTACATATGTCCCAGCTGGTAAGAAAAAAAGAACCGCAGATTTTCAGCAAAAGTGGGTTTCATCAGCGTTTTTACCTCGCCCCGCTCCCGAACCCTGACCGGAGTTCCTTTTACCCTGGCCCAGTCTTTGTAAGCCCGCACGTGATTGTCGGAGCTGCTATACATTCTCGGAAAAATGGTTTCCATCTTTTTGTCGTAAACCAGTGAACCGGGCATCGAGCCCGTCATTTTGTATTTTCCGTCAACTTTATTGTATTGATCTTTTGGTTCGCCATTGGCAATTCTCGGAGCGTTGTAATAAGGGCCGTAAAACAAAGGACGGTCGCCATATTGTTCGCGGTTTAAATAACGTACCAGCGAAAAAGCATTGTCGGGCGCATTTTGGTTCATCGGTGGGTTGGCCGAAGCGCGGATCACAATTAGCCCAAACGACGAATACCCGATAATGATGACCATTACCATGGTGATGGCCGTGTTCCAAATCACCATTTTCCGGTTTCGGGTGTAGCGAAGTCCCCACACCGCAGCCGCTGCAATCAGCACAAACATAAATATGATGCCCGAATTAAAAGGCAATCCAAAGCCATTCACAAAAATCCGGTCGATCGTAAAAGCAATATGTGGAAGTCCGGGAATGATTCCGTACTGAATTCCGAGCAGAATACCCATAGATACAATTAAGGCGGAGATAACGCCTTTCCATGAGAATTCGTATTTTTTAAAATAATATACCAGCCCAATTGCCGGAATAGCCAACAGGTTGAGCAGGTGAACCCCGATTGACAAGCCCACCAGGTAGGCGATCAGAATCAGCCAGCGGTTCGAATGTTTTTCGTCGGCCACTGTTTCCCATTTCAGAATGGCCCAGAAAACCACGGCGGTAAAAAATGACGACAACGCATACACCTCGCCTTCAACGGCTGAGAACCAGAATGAATCGGTAAAAGTAAATGCCAGCGCACCTGCCAAACCACTGCCCCACACAGCCGCTTGTTCGCCTGCCGACAACTGCTCTGCTTCAAACAGCTTACGCGCCAGATGTACGATCGTCCAGTAAAGAATCATAATGGTGCCCGCACTTGCCAGGGCCGACAGGGAATTCACCATAACGGCGGCTTTGGTAGGGTCGGGTGCAAACAAGGTAAATATGCGTCCTAAAATCATAAATGTCGGAGCACCCGGAGGATGTCCTACTTCGAGCTTGAATGCACTGGTAATAAACTCGCCACAGTCCCACCAGCTTACGGTAGGTTCCATGGTTACCAAATAGGTGATGGCGGCAATTACAAATACAATCCAACCAAGAATGTTATTGATAAGTCTGGTGTGCTGCATAATCGGCATTTTTGATTACTGGCAAAGATAAAGTTTTAAACCAATTAACACCCCGAAATCGCTTCGGAGGTGAATTTTTGGGAAGTTCATAGTTTATTAACCGGCAAAATGCCCCTTTTTTACAGCTTGTACGCCTTTTTGCAACTTCTAACTCGCACGTATACACCCAAGAAAGAATGAAAAATTGAAAAATAACAGTAGGGTCCTTGCAGAATGATTTTTTTTTATACTTTTGCACCGTCCTTAACAAAAGGGCACAAAAGGACTGACCCATGGTGTAACTGGCAACACGTCTGATTTTGGTTCAGAAGAGTCCAGGTTCGAGCCCTGGTGGGTCAACCAAAGAGAAGGAATTCAACAATGAGTTCCTTTTTTCTTTTGGTAAAACCCGCAACCCCGGAAATCATCGTTTATTTCGCAGAATCGCAATTCCATTCGCCACTTTCCGGGCACCTTCGTGGTCGAAAGCTTTATTGTCAGAAGGGTAATTAATTACTCCCTCGTTTTTTAGCCAAAGCGTAGTCGAGCCTCCACCATCCAGGTTCATGGCATTTTTACAATTGAGCGCTTTCATTAAAATCCCCAATTCAGATGATATTGATTATGCTCGGGAATTCAAGGCAAACAAATGAAAAAAGAAAAGGCTGGTTTTACCAGCCTTTTTTATTTTAGAAATCGTCGTCGTCTCCTTCGTCGTCACCACCACCATCATCCTCATCGTCGTCATCCGGAATATCCTCATCATCGTTTAACTTGTCGGCGATGTGGTCCAGTTCAGAGTACTTGTCTTCGTATTCCTGTTTTACTTCATCCTTCAGGAATCCTTCATCATCGTAATCATCGTCCTCGTCAACCAATGCAACGGCTTCGTTTTCGGTCATTCTTAACATGTAGTACTTAT
>JBKDZK010000256.1:0-7038 GCA_047971205.1 Draconibacterium sp. | reverse complement strand
GCAAAAGCAGGCGACGAAAACCGGATTGCAGGGCTTACTGCCGGGGTTGATGTTTATCTTGAAAAACCTTTTAATAAAACAGAATTACTCTTACAATTGGAGCAATTGCTTAAAACACGCCAAAAACTTCAAAAGAAATACCGGGAAACAAAGTCAAAACCTGAAGTTACCCCCGGGCAGAAGTTTCTTTACAAAGCAATTTCCGTTATTGAAAAAGAAATGTCTGATACCGGATTTAATACCTCATCGCTTGCGTTTGAATTAAAATACAGCGAATCGCAGCTATACCGTAAAATTAAAGCAATAAGCGGCACTTCCCCGGCGCTTTTCATACGGAGCGTGCGCCTAAAAAAAGCAAAAGAGCTTTTACAATCATCAGATATGAGCATTGCCCAAATTGCTTACGAAACCGGGTTTAAAGACCCATCGTGGTTTAGCCGTTCGTTTAAAGCCGAATTTGGTTATGCCCCCAAAGAAATAAGAAAAGGCTAAAGTGTACTGTTATAATAGAAAGCCCCGAAAGATTTTATATACCGTATGCATTAGATGTATACTTGTGGTTAATCTTTTGGTGGAATTTGGGGGTAAACCGTCCGCTTTACCAGATCAATGGCTATAACTATCACCGACTTAAACCCCAAAATAGCTTTTTATATTGTACCTGAATGTCCATCGCCTTACCGGGTTGCAGATAATCAATTTGTAGCCACGCCATGGCAATTGACTGAAATGATACAATCAATGTAATTATCCTGCTATAAATTGTCGATAGTATCGTGCATAATTTAAAACACTGTTAAACAGATCTTTATGCGCAGCCATTGCACGGTAGGTGCAAAAATAGTAACATAAAAAGTTCCGCTTTGCAAGATTACCCCATCCTTTTGAACAGATAGTGAAAGATGTTTGCATAAAAGTGTATTAACATTGCTTATATGTTTAATTAAATTTTAAAAATCAAAAACCATGATGAATAAATTACCATTCCTGTTTTTTGTGTTTGCATGTTCGTTTACAGTTAGTTTGGGGCAGGTTAAACATACACAAAAACTACAATTAGAAAAAATTTCAACTCAGCCGAAACAGGGTTCAAAGCCTGCATACTTTGTTTTTCCCATAAACGGGGGAACTGTATCTGCCACGCCAATTTCCATACCGGGGCCAAATAACACTCCGGTTGTACTCCAAAGTTTTGCAGGAGGGATAAAGGCTTATTCCAACCGCCCGGTAAATCCTGATATCATTAAAGAATGTTCGTTCCTTAGCTTTAACAACAACGAGTTAAAAGTACGTGTTTTCCATAATACCATGCCCGAACAAGGCAATCCCTTATACATAGGCGCATGGTTTTACGATGTTTCCGGTAATGCTTTAAACATTGGATATATCCCCCAAAAAGTTTCCTCAGAATTATCAACCGATTTTATTATGAAATTTAACAGCTACCCCGTAAGCACCTCTTATCTTGAAGTTATGCTGATACAAAACGGCAACACGCTTACAAAAAAACAATTTAAAGCGCCTTATAAATGGGAAAAACTGGCAAAAACGCAGCAATTGAGCAGTAGCAGCATACCAAAAATTAACCCTGCCATTTATAGTGGAAAAATCTCAGAATCAGTTCCAGACCTTGAAATCGCCACATTAAAAATAATGGATAAAAACGATAATCTTTTAGATTTTGGCAGCACTTGTTTAGCGGGTAAAAAATTACTTTTTATATCCAATGCAGGAACTAAAAAATCAGCTCCGTACCAGGTTTTGGTCAGTTACTATAAAAAAACCGGGGGAGAAAGTGTATATACAGAATTAGAAAAAATATTAAAACCACCACTTTTGCCAGGCAAACAAACTACCTGCCTGTTAGACATGCCAGACGTAATAAACAATATCCAAATAAATTTTTTATTCCCTGATGGCAACAACGGGGAAACCAACTACGGCAACAACGCCCTAAGCCGAAGGTGTAAAATACTCAAATAAACAAAGCTCAATAGAGCCTAAGCCATAATAAAACAGGTAAATCATAAACTATAATACAGTTAGATATGAAACAGAAACAACAAACAATAATTCTATTAGTTGCCTTTGCATTGTTTTTAGGCTGTAACAAAGACAATGATGAGCCGGCCCCTGTTCCTAAACCGGAAATAATAGTAATGAGCCTGGGCGGGGCCGAAGGCGATACCATAAGCTTAAAAGGTAAAAATTATGGCGCCGATAAAGAAGCCGTAATCGTAAAATTTGAAGGCACGCGGGCCGAAATAACTGCATTATCGCCAACAGAAATAAAAGTCATAGTTCCCAAAGGAGCGCAATCAGGAACGGTAACCGTTACCATAAACGGGGCAATAGCATCGTTTCCGGGCTTTGGTGTTTTGCACAACCGGTGGCGCAAGAAAACAGAATTCCCGGGCAACCCCAAAAAAAGACAAGGGTTTACCATCAATGGGAAGCTATATGTCGGTTTTGGTGAATCTAAGGATTTTTGGGAGTATGATCCACTTAAAAATAAATGGACTCAAAAAGAAGATTTCCCCGGCGTACTCCGCTTCATGGCGGTTTGTTTCACGCTCAATAGCAGAGGGTACATAGGCACAGGTTTAGCATACGGAAACGAAGCCAGAAAAGATTTCTGGGAATATGACCCTGAAACAAATCAGTGGACACAAAAAAAGGATTTCCCCGGAAATGCCCGTTTTGGTGCCGCTGCCTACACAATTGCCGGGCATGGAGCATTTATCACCAATGGAGGTTATATAGAAAAAGGAGAGTACTATTACCTGACTGATAACTGGCAATACAATTCAGAAACCGATTCGTGGAAAAAACAAGCAGATTTTAATGGTGAGGCCGGAAGAATAAATGCTACGGCTTTCTCCTATGGAAACGAAATGGCAATAGTTGGAACAGGACATAACAATTACGGTCAACAAGCCTTTTTACAAGACATGTTCAAATACAATGCAGTTACCAATAATTGGAAAAGGATTTCTAACTATCCGGGTGGAGCCGTAAGCAGCGCCACAGCTTTTTGTATTAAAAATAACTGCTATATGGGAACTGGGTACTTAAAAAACGGAAAATACACAAACTCCTTTTGGCATTTGGATACTAAAACCGGTGAGTGGTCTCAAAAATCTGACTTTGAAGGTGTCGGAAGGTATTTTTCCCTTTCCTTTTCGGCAAACGAAAGAGGCTACGTAGGGATGGGGCTAACATACAACGGCTCCGGCTATGATTACCATAAAGATATTTGGGAATATATCCCTTAAACAAGTAAAAAATACTGACTTAAAACCTATAAAAATGAAAGTAAAAATTACTGCAATAGCTGCACTTACATTATTCATGGTATTTGCCTGTACAGGAGACCTGGAAGATAAAATTGACGAGTTAAGCGAACAACTGGCGCTATTGCAAAATAGTTTTGAGCAGCAAAAACAAGATATGCTGACTAAAATCGATGAGCTAAAAAAACAAAACGATTACAACCAAAAAGAGCTGGAAAAACTCGATGAAGTGATGAATACCCTGGCGATGCTCGACAATCGCACCAAATCGGACAGCATACAATTGGCCGAATTAATGAAAGAGCTTAACTCGGTAAAAGTAAATGTTGGAACCCTGGAACGGATATCAAAAACTTATTATGGAGACCTTAACCTGACTTCCGGCAATACAAATGCATACGACAGGTATGAGTACCTCAATGGCAATTTAACATTGAACAATAGCTCAGGAAGTTTGCGTGGCATCAGGTTCAAATTAAAAGAGGTTACAGGAATTTTACGTTTGATAAACGTGAGAGAAAATTGGCCTGGCCTTGCCGGTTGGTTCTTTTACCTTGAAAAAGTGTGGGGATTAAGGATTGAAAATTCCACTCACCCTACACTATTCTATTTAAGTAGCTTAAAAGAAATAAGAGTAATAAATATAGTCAACAATCCGGGACTAACAAGCCTTGAAGGCTTAGAAAACATTGAAAGAATATGGTTCTTTAACGCTGAAAACAATACTATGTTGTCAAGCTTTTGCGCTCTGCAAAGGCAATTTGCGGCCCATCCCCCTTCAGCCTGGTATGTCTCGGGCAATGCCTACAACCCTACCATCGAACAGGTAAAAAACGGGGAATGCGAGCCATAACGAAAGGCCTTCTTTAATACATTGATTTTCAATTAGCATGAAAAATACAATATTACCATTAATAATTTATGGGGTTTTATACAACTGGCCGGCAGCAAGCAGTTCTTGCCCGGCTGGCTGGCATTTACCAAGCGACGCAGAGTGGGCCGAGCTGGCTGATTTTATTAAGAACGATGGATATCCGGGAACGGAAGGCACTGCATTAAAGGCTGCCAACGGTTGGAATTGTGGTACGAAAGGGACAGATGTTTATGGTTTTGCCGCCCTTGCGGGTGGCGTTCGCAGCTACGGCAATGGAGCATTCTTCGATATAGGTTTATATAGCAACTGGTGGACAAGTACAACGGGAAATGAATGCTGTATAGCCTATCGTGACCTGGTTTGCAGCCACTCTGTTTTAGGGGGCAGCCCTGGGTGGGCACAAATCGGCAGGATACTATATACGCTGCATAAAAGATTAAATAAACAACTTAAACCCTTATAAGATGAAAACTAAGATACGATTTACAATAACCGTAACAATTGCAATTTTGTTTGCCGTTTCATGCAAAAAAAATTACCCCGAACCACCACAAGCCGAAAGTATAAGCCTTGTTTCGGGTAACGGCCAAAAAGGTGAAGAACAAAAAAAATTACCGGAGCCTGTAATAACAATGGTAAAAGACCAATACGGAAACGCTTTTGAAGGCGCCACACTTACTGTTACAATAAAACAGGGAGAAGGAATTGTTTCCCCTTCAAACCCTAAAACAGGTAAAGACGGAAAAGCTATTATCGAATGGATTTTAGGTAAGAACAACAATAATAGTCAGGAACTACTTATATCAGCACAAAACGAAGAGGGGAAACCATTGAGTGGCTCGCCCTTAACAGTAAGTGCTACGGCTCCTCCAAAACCACCCGAAGCAAGTAGTATTGAAGTTATTTCGGGACTTGGCCAAACAGGGGTAGTAAACCAGCTTCTGCCTTTAGCTATTGAAGTGTTGGTAAAAGACCAATACGGAGCAGCTTTTGCAGGTGCAGAACTGAGTTTTTCGGTTTCTGAAGGTAGTGTTACGCCTGCAAACGTACAAAGCGATGCCAATGGTAAAGCAAGTGTACAATGGACAACGGGAGCAAGTACGTACACTCAAAGTTTAACCGTAAATGCGGTGCAGTCAGATGGTGTAACACCTGTATATGGCACTCCTTTTAACATACAGGCTACTGTGCATGCACCTACATATTTGGAGATTAAGCCGGTTACTGCTCCTGCAAAAAACGGTACAGCAGTCAACACATTCTATCCCAGCCAAATTTTAGCACTTGTTAAAGATGAAGGTGGAAATGCCTTAAAAGATGCAAAAGTTACATTTTCAGTAGAGGAAGGTGCTGTTTACCCGGTAGGAAGCGATGTTGGTGCTGCATTTGCGACCATAAGCACGGATTCGCACGGAGAAGCTAAAGTGAGATGGAAATTTGGTCCGGGTTATGGCACACAATCCATTAAAGCCTCGGTAACAGCCGTAAACGGAGAACCCTTGATTGCTACACTTAACGCCATTGGGATGTTAGGAGATGCTGATGGGAACCTGTACCAAACTATTAAAATAGGAGACCAGCTTTGGATGGCCGAAAACCTGAAAACTACCAAATATAACGATGGTACAGAAATACCTTATATCAGCGATGGGTACGAATGGAAAAACAACACATCAAACCCGGCTTATTGTTGGTACTATAATTATGAGAATGAATACAAAGAGGATTATGGTGCATTGTATAACTGGCAGGTAGTAAATACAAATAAGTTATGCCCTGCGGGGTGGCGCATTCCTACCGATGCAGAATGGACTGCCCTTACAAATGCTTTAGGTGGAGAAGGTTTAGCAGGAGGTAAACTAAAGGAAGCGGGTACGGCACATTGGAAATCACCAAATACCGGAGCCACTAACGAAACAGGATTCAAGGCTCTCCCAGGTGGACATAGAGACTATAATGGAGAGTTTTTTGGAATTATAAATACAGAAGGCTCATATGGATATTGGTGGTCCTCAACAAATGAAAACGCAGAGACGGCATGGGCGCGTATCATGTATTATAATAATGCAAGCGTATTAAGGCATAGTTCCAATAAACGAAATGGCTATTCGGTACGGTGTGTAAAGGATTAATAATCAAAAAGAAAAAATGCAATTGTTTACCTGCTACTTTATCCAGTAATAAAATTATGTCCCTCAAATGTAGTGCATAATTCTGAGAATACATTTTGCTGATTCTTTCTGGCAGTAGATATGAACCCTTCAATCCCTGCATATATTTCGGCCCCCTTGAAGGTGCAAAAACAGTTTGTTTTTTTTGTTTGACCTTTACCGGCCTGATATCCCTTTCTGCAAGGTTATTTGTAAATGGCATCTCTGGGTTAAAGACAAATGACAGTACTGCTCTTTTTTACTGATAAAAACTGCGGCGTCGTCCATCAGTTCTATGGCAGTAGGCTTGTGTTTTAACGCTATCAGGTTGCCTAGCAAAGCTTCCTCCAGGGTATTAAAATGGGCAGTTGTACTATTTTATCTGCAAAAATGCGCAAGCTTCCTGTCCAAAATGTAAATCCCCCTGTTCAGCTGCCCGATAAAATAGAAACCGCTTTTCCCGGCAAAGAGGAAAGCTCGCTTATTTTGCAATTTGCAATAAGGTAGTTATCTTTATGTAAGCGAATGAGGCTACTAATTGATTGAACAATATTGAATTTAGATTTGAATATCAATGTTCTGCTACGAATCCTATCCGTAGTTTTGTGCACAGCTTGTACCAATGTCCAGAGCTGTGATGACAATGCCGGGGAACAGAAGATCCGGGAACTGGTAAGCCAGATGACATTAGACGAAAAAAATCGGGCAGATGCAGCAGATG
>JBKDZK010000255.1:0-17932 GCA_047971205.1 Draconibacterium sp. | reverse complement strand
CAGATGGCGGGACACTATTTTAAATCGTTGGTGAAAGAGTTTCCGATGAGTGAATACTCCGAGGAATCTCAGTTTATGATCGGTTACTGTTCGTACCTGATGTCGCCAAAGGCCCGCCTCGACCAGCAGGTTACGCTCGAGGCAATTGACGCCTTGCAACTGTATATCAACCTGTATCCGTACAGCGACCGGGTGGCAGAGGCAAACCGTTTAATTGACGAACTGACCGAGAAGCTGATCTACAAGTCGTTTTTAAATGCTAAATTGTACTACGATTTTGAAATATACAAAGCCGCGGTTGTAGCGCTTAACAACAGTCTGGAGAAATTTCCTGACAGCAAGTACCGCGAAGAATTAAAATACATGCTTTTAAAATCGAAGTATTTACTGGCTTACAAAAGTGTGGTCGATAAACAGGAGGAACGTTACTCCAACGCATTGGATGAGTACTTCTCTTTTATCGACGAGTATCCGGAAAGTAAATACCGAAAAGAAGTAGATAAATTCTACGAAAAAGCATCTGAAGTGTTAAATTATAAAGAACAAGAAACTAATATCAATTAGAAAATGGATTACAAAAAAACAAAAGCTGCACCGTCGACAATTTCGCGTGACCTTGACGTTTTGACACAGGAAACAGGTAACATTTACGAAACAGTGATGGTATTGGCTAAAAGAGCAAACCAGATTTCTTCGGAATTAAAAGAGGAGTTGAACCAAAAACTTCAGGAGTTTGCTTCTTACACTGATAATCTGGAAGAGATTTTTGAAAACCGTGAGCAGATTGAAATTTCGAAGTTCTACGAGCGTTTGCCAAAACCAACATTGATCGCTTTCGAAGAACTGAAAAACAGTGAAATCTACCATCGCAACCCTGCAAGGGAGAACAAACAGAGAATCTAATTTCACGCCCTTATGCGGCTGAAAGGCAAAAATATTATACTTGGAATTACGGGAAGTATTGCAGCTTACAAGGCAGCAATACTTCTTCGGCTTTTAATAAAGGAAGGAGCCGAGGTTCAGGTCGTGATTACACCGGCCGGAAAAGAGTTTATTACCCCGGTTACTTTGTCTGCATTGTCGAACAAACCGGTGGTGAGCGATTTCTTTGGTGCCAACGATGGTTCGTGGAACAGCCACGTGGATCTTGGCTTGTGGGCCGATCTGATGCTGGTGGCACCGGCAACCGCTTCAACCTTGGGGAAAATGGCCCACGGAATTGCTGACAACATGCTGGTAACCACTTACCTGTCGGCCAAATGTTCGGTGTTTATCGCTCCGGCAATGGACCTTGATATGTTTGCCCATCCTTCTACGCAACGCAATCTTTCCATTCTGAAAGAATACGGAAACAGCATTATTGAACCTGCTTCCGGAGAGTTGGCCAGTGGCCTGGAAGGAAAAGGCAGAATGGAAGAACCCGAAAAGATTCTGGAGCTGGTAGTGGAACACTTTTCAGCAAAAAAAAAACTTCTGAATCATAAGTTTCTGGTAACTGCCGGGCCTACTTTCGAGAAAATTGATCCCGTTCGCTTTATTGGAAATTACTCGTCAGGCAAAATGGGGTATGCCATTGCCGAAGAACTGACTGATCAGGGAGCTGAAGTAACACTCGTGTCAGGACCTGTATCTGTTTGCACTGCCAACAACGGTATAAACGTGGTAAAGGTGGAGTCGGCACAGGAAATGTACGAACAGTGTGTATCCCGGTTTGCGGCTTGCGATGGCGCTGTGATGTGTGCTGCCGTGGCTGATTTTACGCCGGTGGATAAAGCAGCACAGAAAACAAAAAGAGGGAAGGAAAACTGGGCCATCGAGTTGGAACCGACAAAAGACATCGCTGCCGAACTCGGGAAACTAAAAAAAGACAACCAGCTTCTGGTGGGCTTTGCGCTCGAAACCAATAGCGAGCTGGAAAATGCACAGAAAAAACTGGCTAAAAAGAACCTTGATTTTATTGTGCTGAACTCTCTGAATGATTCGGGTGCCGGTTTTGGAGTAGATACCAACAAAATTACCTTAGTAGACAAAGACAATAAACCGGAGGTTTTTGAGTTAAAGTCTAAGAAAGAAGTTGCCCGCGATATTGTTAACAAAATTATTGAATTGAAAGCTTGATAGCATGATCAGAAAAATTGCAAGTACCTTATTGATTACAGCTTTTGTGGTGTTTACTGCCTTTGCGCAGGAACTGCGTTGTAATGTTACGGTTTCTGCTCGTGGAATTCAGGGGTCCAACCAGAATCTTTTCCGGACCATGCAATCGGATATTTACGATTTTATAAACAACCGGAAATGGACGGAGCATGTGTATGGTTACGACGAAAAAATCCGCTGCAACATTCTTATCCGGCTTGACGAGCAAGTTTCTGCTGACGAGTTTAAAGGATCGATTCAGGTTCAGCTAACACGTCCGGTATTCAATTCAAGCTACACTTCCACTGTTTTGAATATCAAAGACAACGATTTTCATTGTAATTATGTGGAGTTTCAGCCGCTTGAATTTAATGAAACATCGAACCGCGACAACCTGACCAACATTTTGGCCTATTACGCTTATATCATTCTTGGTTTTGATTATGATACGTTTTCCGCGGAAGGTGGAACAGAATTTTTTCAGAAAGCACAGTCGATTGTCAACAACTCGCAAAATGCGCGTGAACGAGGCTGGAAATCGTTTGAAAGTGAGCGCAACCGTTATTGGTTGACCGAGAATATTTTAAACAAATCTTATTCCTCGTTCCGTAGTTGCATGTACAGTTATCACCGCGATGGACTGGATATCATGTCGGACAGGGTAGAAGAGGGGCGTGCCAACATTGCCAACTCCTTGCGCGATATTCAGAAAGTGTTTCGCCGTCGGCCGTCTACTTATATCTTGCAGATATTTTTTGACGCCAAAGCCGATGAACTGGTGAATGTATTTTCCAAGTCGTTTCCCGACGAACGCAGTCGCGTGTTGGCTATCCTAAACGAAGTGGACCCTTCAAACGGTAGCAAGTACGAAAAGATCAAAGAAAGCGAAGATCTTTGATTTTGCTGAAGTACCCTTTAAATCTTTACGTTTGTAATTCTTTTTTGAAATAACTGAAAAGAAAAAGTCAGTTGTCCTATTTTTGGTATTTTTATTCCGAAATACGATTTGAACATGCTTGCCAGGTTATACATATCCAATTATGCTTTGATACAGGAATTACAGGTTGATTTTAGTCGAAACCTGAATACCGTTACCGGGGAGACCGGTGCGGGTAAATCCATTATTTTGGGCGCACTTGGATTGATTATTGGCAATCGGGCCGATTTATCGGTGTTAAAGGAAAAGGAAGAGAAGTGCGTAGTGGAAGGACAGTTTGAGGTAAAGAACTACCAACTGAAGGCATTTTTTGAAGAGAATGACCTGGATTACGACGATCTTACCATTCTGAGAAGAGAAATAACATCCGCCGGAAAGTCGAGAGCTTTTATAAACGATACACCGGTAAACCTGAAAACACTGCGCGATCTTGGATTGAAACTGATTGACATTCATTCACAGCACCAAAATCTCGAACTGGGGAACCAGAAATTTCAACTCGATTTGGTGGATGCAGTCGCCGGAGCAGGCGAGGCTCTGGAAGCCTATAAAAAGCAGTTTCGTTTGTACCGGAAAACGGCCAAAGAACTGACAGCGTTAAAAGAACAGGCTGAAAAAGAACAGGCTGATCTGGATTATTACCAGTTTCAGTTTAGCCAGCTGGAAGAAGCAGCACTGAAAGAGACCGAACAGGAAGAGCTGGAAGAAGAACTGGAGCGTTTAACACATGCTGAAGAGATAAAAACAGGTTTTACAACGGTTGTTCAGCTTTTGGACGATGAGCGTTTTTCTGTGATTCAGCATGTAAAAGACGGAAGAAAAGCACTGGAGAAGATAAGGAATTACATGGCGGAAGCGGCTGGTTTGGAAACCCGTCTGGAGAGTGCCATGCTGGAACTGCGCGATATCGCTGACGAAGCAGATACTTTGGCGGAGAAAATTGAACATGACCCGGCGCGGATTCAGGAAGTAAACGATCGGCTAAACCTGATTTACAGTTTGCTGCAAAAACACAATGCTGATAATGTGGCTGCCCTGATTGAGCTGCGGAACGAGCTGGATCAGAAGATCAGCAAAGTAACGGGTTACGACGACGAAATAAAGGAGAAGGAAAAAGAATTGGCGGGTCAAAGCAAAATCCTGGAAGAAAAGGCTGTTGCGCTTAGTTCCATTCGTAAAAAGGCATTTCCTGCGATTGAAAAATCGGTGGTGGAGGATTTGCAACAACTGGGAATGAGCAAAATCCGTTTTGTGGTGGAGCACAGCCTGATGGACGATTTTGGTTCAGAAGGAAAAGATGAAGTTGCTTTTCTGTTTAGTGCCAATGCTGACTCGGCGCCCGATGAGATATCCCGCATCGTATCCGGAGGTGAAATGTCGCGGCTTATGCTGGCCATTAAAAACCTGTTGCGTAGTTCCAAAGCATTACCAACCATTATTTTTGATGAGATAGACTCGGGAATTTCCGGGGAAGTAGCTATGAAAATGGGAACCATTATCAAATCCTTCTCATCAACAACACAAATTATTAATATCACGCATCTCCCGCAAATTGCGGCACGTGGCGATGCGCATTTCCGGGTTTATAAACTCGAAGAAAACGGCCGGACGATCACGTCGATCAAACAGCTTAGCGAAAACGAACGGATAGAAGAACTGGCAAAAATGGTGGGTGGAGATAAACTCACCGATACAACCATCAGCGCAGCCCGCGAACTTTTAGCAAATTAATTATGGCAGAAATAGGAAAAATAAATACGCTTGGCATTGTTCGCGAAACAGCCAACGGAGTATATCTTGACGGTGGTGATCATGGCGAAATCCTGATGCCCCAAAAGTTTGTAACGCCCGAAATGAAAGCGGCTGAAGAGGCCGAAGTTTTTGTTTACACCGACTCGGAAGACCGCCTGGTGGCAACTACCGAAAAACCGCTTGGCAAAGTAGGAGATTTTGTGTGCCTGGAAGTAAAAGAGGTAACCAAGGTGGGAGCTTTTCTCGATTGGGGACTTCCCAAAGACTTGCTCGTGCCCTATCGCGAGCAAAGAGATCGAATGGAAGTTGGGAAAAGTTACTGGGTGTATATATTTCTCGACCTGCTTTCCAACCGGGTAGCGGCAACCACTAAATTCCAGAAGTACCTCGACAATACGCCTCCCGATTACAAGCCGGGGCAGGAAGTGGACCTGATTGTTTTTGATGAAACAGAACTGGGGTATAAAGCCATTGTAAATCGCGAACACTCTGGAATGTTGTATAAAAACCAAATATTCCGAGAGCTGAAGATTGGCGATAAAACGAGGGGTTTCATTACCAAGGTAAGAAAAGATGAAAAAATTGATCTGATACTGGACAAACCCGGGTATGCCAAAATTGATCCTGTTTCGGATAAAATTTTAAAAGAGCTGAGAAATAACCGCGGTTTTCTGGCAGTATCTGATAAGTCGTCGCCTGAGATGATTCAGGCCTTGTTTGGCATTAGCAAGAAAACATTCAAACAGGCTATTGGCGGACT
The DNA here is from genome assembly GCA_047971205.1 of Draconibacterium sp. Taxonomy (GTDB): domain Bacteria; phylum Bacteroidota; class Bacteroidia; order Bacteroidales; family Prolixibacteraceae; genus Draconibacterium. The sequence goes on along the minus strand of JBKDZK010000255.1, from coordinate 12,347 downwards.
GTACAAAAAGCGGCTTATATCCTTTGAATCAGATGGGATTCGCTTGCTGGAAGAGGAATAACGGCCGTGCTGGTTATTGTTGTTCTACAAGCTGCATTTGTTTGTCCAGTATTTGGCAGCTTCGAGCCACTGGCCATCTTTTATTAGCTTGTCGGTTTGTTTCAGGTCTACATGCCCCGATTTATAATGCATCCGTTCCACTTCCATCCAATGCGGGATCAGCATTTGCGCGAATTCAGTACCGTTAATATCAGCCGAATTCAGTATCAAGTATCTTTTCCGAAGTTTTGTTTTGGGTGGAGTTGGGATACATTTTTAGGTAGCTTGAAAGTACGTAGGAATTAACAACGCCAATATACGAATCGTAGTCTGAAGTATCTGTTTCGGAGGCATGGGAGAATGAAAGCGTATCGTTTATGCTGGTTGCTGAATAGTCGGCAGCCCGAAGTTCGATAATTGTATCCAAAAAATCCTGATCACGTAATCCGGCCAGAAAATACTCGTAATAGATTCTGGAGGCAACACTGTCGGGGTTGGTGGTGTCGTTCATGGCCTTCCCCAGAACATTGTAGTTAATAAGTTCCGGATTAAAGGCAATATTGGTATTGTTGTAACGCACGGCCAGCTTGCGGTATTCGCCTGGAAGAATGATCTCCGACGGTTGAATGACCTCAATTTTCACCAAACTTACATTGTAAAAAGTGGTGCATCCCTCGAGAAGTGCAGTTACAAACAGGCTTAGCATCAGAATCAGAGGCAAACGGCTCATTGCTATTGGTTTAGCAGGGTAATGTCCTTCATTCGTTTTCGGAGCGCATTCTGGTAATGTATGATTCGTTTGATATCCTCCTTGCTGCTGTATTTTGTGGCAAGTTGCATGGCTGCCGAGAGCCATTTGTAGGCCGTATCAAGGTCGTCTTTCATTTCATAAGCCAAAGCCATGTTGTACCGTGCCTGAATGGCGATCTTACCGTTATCATCTCCCACATAGCGTTTCCAAAGCAAAATAGCATTATCCCATTCCCCTTGTTGAAGAAAGGTTTCGGCAGAAGCCAAGTCGGGGAGAGGTGGCACAGAATACATACGGTTTACATTTTGCCACGAGGCAAAAAATCGTTTGGCATAGTTTTCCCCTGCCATTTGAGACGCAATTTTTAAAGCCGTTATTCGTGGTGGGAGCAGTGTTTTTCGCTGGTAGTTTCCCTGGTCGTCGTACCCATTCCAGAAAATAGTATCGATCATGGTTTTGCGGTCGATAATTTTTTCTTCCACGGGATTGTAAACTGCCCACACTGCCGCGGTTATTACTTCGTTCGATTTGGTGGGCATGTCAGCAGTTGACGAATACTCGTTGTAGAAACAGGAGTAGGTTTCCAGCGAAATAAGCAGGTCACTTTGTGTCTTTTCGGTGATGTTCCGGATCAGATTAAAATCAAGCGCAGGAAGTTTGTCTCCCCTGTGCGTTTTGAAAAGCTCCGGGAAAATATGAATGGTTTCAAAAGTTTGATGGCTTTTGAGATTGCCTGCCAGCTCCTGCATGGTCAGGTTAACCAGCACCGAATCGAGGTTGGCCGAATCATCTTTTGCCTTTTTGAGCCTGTAATCGTCTTTGTAAAAGTGAAGGAGGGTGTCGTTGGTGTACTTGAAGTTCCGGTAAACTATGGCTGCGTTTTGGGTCTCGGAAGGCACAGCAATTTTGCCGGGTTGATATACCTCTATCTGGTATTCTTTGTAGACGGTGCACGAACTGAACAGTGCCAGTAAGACCGCCAGTGTTAGGATGCGGTTCATTATTTTAGTTTTTCAAGTTCCTGTCTTCGCAGTTTCAGACGCTCCAGGTAATCGTAAGTTGTTTGTCTGAACATGGTGTTGTACGACTCCAGCCCCCATTTTATCGCCTCGTCAACATTTCCCTGAAGTTCGTACCCAACTGCCAGGTTAAAGGCAGCTTTACTTTTGGTTGTCTTTGAATTGCTTTCTGCCGCAACTTTTTCCCACAACTCCATCGCAGAGGCCCAGTCGTTGTCGTTCACCAGGTTTTCGGCTTGTGTCATCCGGTCGTCTTTATCAGTTAAGATAAGCCGCTGCTCGCGGTTCCATACCGTGCTTATTTTTTCCGAGAAATCAAGGGCAAGGGCAATTCCTGCTTCCGAAAGTCCCTGTTTTACCGTTGTGAAATGGGAAAATAATTCGCGGGCAGAACCAGCTCCGTCTTCCCAGTAAATAGTATCGCGCATAAACTCGCGCATGATCACCTTTTCCTCCAGGGGATCATAAATCCGGAAAAGCGCTTCGTAAACAACCGCCATTTGCGCTCTTGCAATTTCGTAAAAAGCATCGTCCGCAGGGTTGTAATAACTTTCTCTCTGATACTTGGTAACTACGCGGGTCTGAAACATATCAACCGACAAAACAGCATCGGTTTGAAAGGTTTCGCAGAGGTCTTTTACCTCGTTCCACGGCATGGTTTCGCTTAGAAATGAATTTTCTTTATGATCAATAAACCGGTTTTCAGGAATTACATAGTCGTACCTGCCCGATTCAAACAGCAATTTTCCCAGCGCCTGTAACATGGTGTCGGCCGATTGCAGGTCGTGAATAACAGTATCCACGTCAAAAGCTTTTTTGAAAAATATATTCTGAAGTGTATCCGACGGAGTGTCGGTGTACGAGTCGTCAACAGTTCGGTTTACCAGCACCAGGCTTTGGATCTTTTCGGGGAGTTCCTGCCTGGCTTTGCGCGGTATCTCAATGGTAATGTACTTCGACGAAGAACAAGATACAGCCATTAAAAGGATCAGCGGTAAAAACCATATAAATTTTCTGAAGTTGGTATTCATACAGCGCGTTTCAGTTACACCCCAATTTAATAAATTCCCCAGTATTTTCTCAAAAACCATTCCACACTCAGCAGCAACAACAAAACAAAAAACAGCCATTTAAGGTTGAGCAATTCATTCACCATTTCCTGGTAATAATTTACAGCCCTGGGCTTGTTCCCGGTTTTAAGTTCATCAATCAGTTGATTGGTATTGGCCGGCAGGTAAAATTTACCGCCACTAAGCGAAGCCAGCTGATAAAGTGTTTGGTGGTCGGCCCGGGTAACCACATTCTCCAGGTTCACCGGAACAACCGTGAAACTTCCTGTTTCGGTGTATTCTTCGGAACCGATATTTACCTTTGCTTCGAAGGTGTAATCTCCCAGCGGCAGGTGTCCTGCGTTCAAACAATAATCTTCTCCCTGAACGTCAAACGTAAAGTTAAAGTCCTCGTCATTCGAGTTTTTTAGTACAACGTTCACTTCACCTGTCGTAATCCTTTCAAAGGCATCGTTGTACACTTCTGCATTCAGGATAACATCGTCGGTTTCGGAATAAACCGGGGTAAATTCAACAATAAAATTATCTTCGTTTTCGCGCAAGGCAAGGTATTGAATCAGCTGGTTGATAAGCTCGTTAAAGCGGTCGTGGCTCTGGTGCTGGTAATAGTCGAAAAGACGCCACCGCCAAATTCCTTCACCCAAAATAAAACCGATTTTACGGCCGTTCTTTTTCCCGGTGGCCAGCAGCGGTTTCCCGGTTTCAATATTTTTTAATTTTTGATACAGGAGAGGAGTAAAATCAGCATCCAGCTCATAATCGGCAAAAGCGACATTTAGAGGAGGAAATTTTGGCAGGGTCTCCACAAAATCTTCCGATAAACGGAAAGTAGCATAAACCGGGTTGATTACAGGTTGGGCTTCTTCTCCCGAACCTGCGAGCGGCGTTATTTTTGCTCCCTGATCGAAAGTATTAAGCTGTGGCAGAAAAGTTTCGCTACCCACAATAAAAAGAACCGGCAGTCTTCCGGTTTGGGCTTTTTCGATCACCTGCGCCATCGATTTTCCCGAAGTCGGCAGCTGGTTCAGAATAATCAGGTTGTAGTCGTTCAGGTTGGCCGGATAGGGCTCTTCGGTAAATATGCTTACATCGTATGTTTTTTGATCTTCCAGCGTGTTTTTTATGGCTCCGATATCGGGATGCGAACCATCGGAAAGAATCAATATTTTTTGTTTGTTTTCCAGTACGTTGATCACAAAACCGGACGTGTTGTTTTTGGTGTTTCGTTCGTTTTCAACGGTTTCAATACGGGCTGTGTAATGTTGCAAGCCTGTTTTGTCGGCATCCAGAATAAATTCGCGGCTTACAAAATAATTGTCGTTGGGCGGTGTGATCATGATACTTTGAAGTTCTTCACCACCTTTTGCAATCGATAGTTTCAGCGCTTCGCCTTTTACCTTTGAAAAGTGCACATCCACTTCTACCGGAAATTTATTTCCGGAGAAGGCGGTACGGTTGACACGGATGTTTTGGATTCTTGAATCTGCCACAATGGTCGTATCTCCAAATCCGACGGAATAAACCGGAAAGTTAATGTCGCTAAGTTGATTTACCGGGTTTCTTCCCTGGTTGTAAATCCCATCTCCCACCAGAATCAGTGCTCCAATGTTTTGGTTAAAATGATTGTTGCTGGCCTTTATCAACACATCACTGTAATCCGATCGTTTGGCTGTAAATGAAAGCTCGTCTTCAACGTTCGTCTCTTCCCCGAAATGGTAATTCACAACTTCAAAGTCGGCCCCAAGTTCTTTATTCAGTTCTTTTTTTAGCTCTCTTAACTGTGTGGCAAGTGCTGTGGAATCGGGGCCTGATATCATTGACGAAGAATTATCCCAGGCAGCGATGATCAGCGGGTTTTGTGTGATTTTTTTCAGGTTGCGCAAAAAGGGCGACAAGAGCAATACAGCAATCAGAAAAAACGAAACAAAACGAAGGGCCGTTAATATTCTGACCTGCGTTTTGCTGAGTTCGCTGTTTGCCTTGTTTCTGAAATACAGTAAAATTACAATACCCAGCGCTGCCACCACAACTGCAAGCAAGAGGATAAACCAGTATTTTGTTCCGAATGAGATCAAATCGAATGAATTTTGAAAGTCGTAAATATACGTAACTCCTTTGTTAAAATAAGGATTTATGAGTATTATTACATAGTAAATGAAGGTTGCGGTGAACCTGACTGGAGCAACGGAACAAGAGGTAGATTAGCTGTTTTAAAAGGGGAGGAGTGGAGAAACGAAACGGATTCAGAGCTGCCGCCTGAAAGATAGAGGATTCCATTTTCGAAACGGAATTGTGTTGTCGGAATGTATGGTTGAACTAAACCGAAAATATTGACCAAACTATATTCTTATGAAAAATACGATATTGCTTCTTTTGGTTTTGGCGCTGACTGCCTGTGGTCCGAAATTCAATCCCGAAATTACCGTTGACGATCTGAAAGAAAATATCTATTACCTGGCTTCCGATTCGTTGCAGGGGCGAAAATCAGGTGAGCCGGGCGGCTTGCTGGCTGCTGAATACATCCGTCAGAAGTTTGAAACTGCCGGTTTGCAATTGTTGTACAACGACGGTTTTCAGCCGTTTAGTCTGGTTGCTGACGCTGAGTTGGGCGATGGGAACGCGCTTACAATGGGCAATACATCATTCGAAGCTAAAACAGATTTTCTACCCTACGCTTTTTCTGCTAATTCTACGGTTGAAGCAACGCTTGTTTTTGCAGGTTATGGAATGGAAGTTGACCGGGATTCATTAAAATGGAACGATTTTCTTGGAGTAGATGTCACCGGAAAATGGATGTTGGTTCTTCAGGGCGATCCCGATTTGGAGAATCCCAACAGCCCTTATCTCGAATTCTCAACCGAGCGTGCCAAAGCGCTCACTGCTTCCGATAAAAATGCAGCCGGAATCATTTTGGTGGCCGGCCCGGATTTTAATGAGAAAGACGAACTTTCGTCGCTCTTTTTTGATAAGAACAGCAGCCGCTTCGATATGCCCGTTCTGCAGGTTACGCGCAAAGTAGCCAATGAGATGCTTGCCGGAACCGGTGAAACCATTGAATCGCTCGAAAATAGGATGAAGGAAGAACATCGTGGATTTAACCTGGAAATTACGACTTCGGTTAAAGCAGCGGTGAATGTTCAGCTAAAAGAGAAGGAAACCCGAAATGTGGTGGCCATGTTACCTGGTTTGGATGAAACATTGAAGAACGAGGTCGTGGTGATCGGGGCGCATTACGATCATTTGGGAATGGGCGGTCCCGGCTCGGGTTCGCGCGCCGTGGATACGACGGCCGTTCATAACGGGGCCGATGACAATGCATCGGGTGTAGCGGCGCTTATTCAGCTTGCAGAGAAACTGTCCGCTGAAAAAACAAATAGACGGACCTTGATTTTTGTTGCTTTTGGGGCCGAAGAAATGGGGCTGGTAGGCTCCAAGGCCTTTGTGAACGATTCTCCGGTTGCCTCTGACAAGATGGTTGCCATGTTTAATTTTGATATGGTGGGCCGTTTGGATACTACGACGAATGCACTTAGCATCAGCGGAACAAAAACATCGGTAGAAACCGAGGAAATACTAAATGATCTGAATCCGGGGTTTGAACTGGCTTTCTCGGGCGAAGGAATTGGCCCGTCGGACCACGCTTCGTTTTATTTGCAGAACATTCCGGTATTTTTCTTCTCCACCGGGGCGCACCCTGATTATCATACTCCAAAAGACGATGCAGAGCTGATCAATTACGAAGGCGAGAAAAAGGTGCTCGATTATGCTGCAAAAGTGATTGAGGAAGTAACCAACCGCGACCGGAAACTTACCTTTCAGGAAGCGGGCAGCAAGTTTCAGCGGAGCAGGGGAGGACGTTTCAAGGTTACATTTGGAATTATGCCGGATTATGCCGGGCTCGAAAAACGCGGAATGCGTATCGATGCTGTTACAAAAGGAAAACCGGCCGACAAGGCTGGCATGCAGCGGGGCGATATTATTACCGCAATTGAAGGCAAAAAAGTAAGCAATATTTACGACTACATGAGCCGCCTGCAAACGCTCGAAGCCGGACAAAGAATTTCAGTTGATATCATTCGCGACAATAAAGAGACGGTGCTTATCGTTCAATTGTAGCAAGCGTAATAGTTTTTTTATAATCAGGGATGCCGTTTTCAAATGGAGTACATCCCTGTTTTTTTATATCCATCCCCGAAGTTTGTAATACGACAGCGCAAACATTTCGCGCGCAACCAGGATCTCGTATTTCAGATGGTTCCACAGCTGGTAACGCATGTTGATGTTTTGCCCCACATCGGGCACTAAGATTTTGTTTCCCCCCAGCTCATCGTCTTTGAACGAGAAATCGGCTTCGGCAGCATTTTCAAAAGCCGGCAAAGCATTTACCTTTTCAAAACCCACTTTCCGAAAACTAAGAACCGCTCTTCGCATGTGTTCCGGGGAAGTTACTAAAAGCACCGGGGTTTTGTAAGCTATTAAACCGGCACAATTCAAAGCCTGCGAGCGGGTGTTGGTTCCTTGGGCTTCAAAAAGAATTTGTTCTGCGGGAACATTTCTTACTTCCAGTTCTGCTTTCATTTTTTGCGGAGTGCTCAGGCTGTCTTCCAACTCACCGGGCATGGCAATAATAACCTTGGCATCCGGAAAACTTTTGGCTGCATGGGCAGTGTACCAGCTGCGCATCAGGTTCGACTGACTGGGCATGCCGCCACCACCGAGAAGCACTATGTACTGCGGTTTTTGCTCCAATTCCGACTTACTGGTTCCGAGCCAGTGGTAACCCCAAAAAGGTGCAGAAGTGAGCGCGGTAACTACGCAAAGCAGGAAAAATATGCCGGCGAACATCAGGATCGTTCGCAGGAGTCTTAAAAAAAAGATACTTTTGACTTTGGTTTTCATCATAACCATCGAAATTGAGAAGTAAAATTACATTAAAATTAAATACGCTGACTTTTGAATACAACAGTTAAAAACGAGCTGATAGAACTTTTTGAGCATCAGTTCAGTGAGAAAGTTGAACGATTTGAGATGTTGCCGCAATCCGGTTCTTACCGCGAATATGCGCGAATGGGAAATGCAACCCGGACAGTGATTGGGGCTTTCAATAACGACGTGAAAGAGAACACGGCTTTTCTTTCGTTTTCCAATCATCTGTACAACAAAGGGATAAAAGTTCCGAAGGTTTACGCCGTAAGTTCTGATTTAAAGAAATACCTGGTGCAGGATCTGGGGGATACAACTCTTTTTGGCTACCTTACTGAAGTCAGGGAAAAAGAAGGTTTTTCTGAAAACATCATCAGCCAGTATAAAAAAGTGCTGAGCGCTTTGCCAAAGATTCAGATCATTGCCGGAAAAGACATCGATTATTCGGTTTGCTATCCGCGCGAAGCTTTCGACAAGCAGTCGATGATGTGGGACCTGAATTATTTCAAGTATTATTTTCTGAAACTGGCCAAAATTTCGTTTGACGAGCAGGCGCTGGAAGATGATTTTCAGCAATTTAGTAATTATTTGTTAAGTGCCAGTTCCAAATACTTCCTGTACCGCGATTTTCAGTCGCGCAATGTGATGTTGAAAGACGACGATGTGTATTTTATCGATTACCAGGGCGGACGTTTGGGCGCTTTGCAATACGATTTGGCATCGCTGCTTTACGATGGAAAGGCGGACATTCCGGAAAGCGTCAGGCAGCAGCTGTTCTATTTTTACATCAGCGAGCTTAAAAAGTACATGAAAGTGGACGAGGAGCGATTCACTGCCTACTTCAAAGGTTTTGTCCTGATCCGCATTATGCAGGCCATGGGAGCTTACGGTTTCCGGGGCTTTTACGAAAAAAAGGAGCATTTCCTGAAAAGCATTCCTTTTGCACTGAAAAACCTCGAGTTGTTGCTGAAAGACCTGAAACTCCCGGTGGAATTGCCCGAATTAGTGAATGTTTTGAAGCAACTGAGCAAGTCCGAAGTATTGAAAGAGATCGGTCAGACGAAGTCTGATCTGACGATCCGGATTACAAGTTTCTCTTATAAAAAAGGTATTCCGGAGGATCCTTCAGGGAACGGCGGTGGGTATGTTTTCGACTGCCGGGCCATTCACAACCCAGGAAGATACGAGGAATACAAAAAGCTAAGCGGAAAAGATGTGGCGGTTCAGGAATTTCTGGAACAAAAGTCAGAAATGGGGCTTTTCCTGGAATCAGCTAAAAACCTGGTGGAACAGTCGGTGAAGGTGTACCTGGAGCGTGGTTTTACTGATTTGTCGGTAAGCTTTGGCTGCACGGGCGGACAACACCGGTCGGTTTATTCGGCGGATAAACTGGCAGAGTTTCTTCAGAACAATTATCCGGTGAATGTTGTTGTAGTTCACCGTGAAAGGGATAATTGGCGATGAGCAAGAAAGCATGTAAAAAGAAAGATTTTGAAGATAAAAGCGATCCGCATTATGAGTGTAAAAAATGCGGGGTCAAAGTAAAAAAGGAAGACAAGGTTTGTAAACCCAAAAAGATTACCTGATGCTTATTCTTCATTATTGGGGATCAGGTAAGTGGCAAAAATCAAAAATGTAGCAGTTTTGCATTTCATAACTTGGTTATTAAAAGCCGAGTTTTTATTTTCGCAGCAAATTTCAAAATTTAAAAATCATCCATGGGAAGAGCATTTGAATACCGCAGGGCAGCGAAAGAAAAACGCTGGGATAAGATGTCGAGGGTTTTTCCGAAACTTTCGAAAAAAATCACAATTGCAGCCAAAGAAGGGGGGCCTGACCCGGATATGAACCCGGCCTTGCGAACAGCCATTTTAAATGCGAAGCACGAGAATATGCCGAAAGCCAACATCGATTCGGCGATTAAACGTGCCTCAGGCAAAGATGCTGCTGATTACATTGAGGTGAGCTACGAAGGAAAAGGCCCGTACGGAGTGCTGGTGTTTGTGGAATGTGCCACCGATAATACAACCCGTACGGTTGCCAACATAAAAAGCTATTTTAATAAATCAGGTGGAGGCCAGGTGCCCAACGGTTCGCTGGAGTTTATGTTCTCGCGTAAAGCCGTTTTCGAATTCGACCTGCCCGAAGGAATGGAGCTGGAAGAAATGGAACTGGAACTGATTGACGCCGGTTTGGACGAAATCGAAGAAAACGAAGGCAAATAATATGCATCGGGCGATTATACCAGTTTTGGCGATTTGGCTTCGGCTTTTGAGCGGCTTAACATCGAGCCCACTAAAGCTGAACTGAGACGTATTCCAACCACGCCGGTTGAATTTACCGAAGAGCAACTCGAAGAAATTGAAAAAATGCTGGATAAACTGGAAGAGGACGACGATGTTCAGGCAGTTTATACCAACATTGCCTAATCAGGTTTTTACAATAATTCAATAATAATAAGAAAACGCATTCATTTGATTGAGTGCGTTTTTATGATAATCGTTATTTTCGGCGCATCAAAAAAAACACTGCATGAATTATTCTTTAATCGATTTCCTAACCTTAATCGGTGCGCTTGGGCTTTTCCTTTACGGGATGAAACTGATGAGCGAAGGCCTTCAGAAAGTGGCCGGAAGCAAGCTGCGAAATTTCCTGGCAGCCATGACTTCCAACCGGTTCATGGGCGTAGTAACAGGCCTTTCCATAACGGCTATCATTCAGTCGTCGAGTGCCACCACGGTAATGATCGTGAGTTTTGTAAATGCCGGGCTACTCACTCTTACCGAATCGGCCGGGGTGATAATGGGGGCCAACATAGGTACCACTGTCACTGCCTGGATCATTTCCATTCTGGGCTTCAAAGTGAAAATGAGTGTGCTGGCTTTCCCGATAATTGGTATCGGCTTTCCTTTAATTTTCTCAAAAAAAACACGCAACCAGTCGTGGGGAGAGGTGTTGGTTGGCTTTGCCCTGCTTTTTATCGGTCTCGAAAGTCTGAAAACCAGTGTTCCCAATATTGGTGAAAACCCGGAGATACTGGAATTTCTGAAGAACTTTACCGGAATGGGCATTGGCTCGAGTTTGATCTTCCTGATTATCGGAACCATACTAACCGTGGTTATTCAATCGTCGAGCGCCACCATGGCTTTAACCCTGGTAATGTGTAATAATGGCTGGATCAATTTCGACAGCGCCGCTGCTATGGTACTGGGCGAGAACATCGGTACTACCATAACGGCCAACATTGCGGCAATGGTAGCCAATTCGTCGGCCAAAAGAGCGGCCCGGATTCATTTCATGTTCAACGTTGTAGGTGTTATCTGGGTGCTTTCTATCTTCCCGTACTTCCTGAGAGGGGTTGACAACATTACGCAGTATATCACCGGAAGCTCCGCATTTACGAATCCCGGTGCTGTCCCGATCGCTTTGTCGTTTTTCCATACAGCCTTTAATATTCTGAATGTATTAATACAGATCTGGTTTATAAAATACCTGGTGAACCTGGTGCAGCGCATTGTTCCTGAAAAGGAAGATGAACAGGAATTCAAACTGAAATACATCAAATTTGGAATGCTAAGCACGCGGGAACTTTCATTACTTCAGGCTAAAAAGGAGATTGTGGTATATGCTCAGCAAACCAAAAAATTGTTAGGCCGGCTTAACACCATGATGAACGAAGAGAATGAGCGCAAGGTTTTAAAGCAATTCGGAAAGATTGAAATGGGCGAAGATAAAAGTGATCAGATGGAAGTATCGATCGCAAAATATCTTACCAAGGTGGCCGAGGGCGAGTTGAGCAAACAGTCGTCGAGAAACATCAGTTCCATGCTGCGAATTGTGGACGAAATTGAGAGCATTGGCGACTCGTGTCTGAGTATTGCACGTACCTTGTTGCGCATCAGCGATAAAAAGGAAAAGCTAACGCCCGAAATGAAAAAGAAACTCTCGGAATTGTATGTTTTGGTTGAAAAGGCCATGGATATAATGATCGAGAACCTGAATAAAAACAATTACGAGGTGGATAGAACTGCCAGCGAGGCGATCGAGAAACAAATCAACCGCTTGCGTGACAAGCTCCGGAAAGAGCATGTGGTAAGCATCGAGAGCGAAGAATATTCTTACCAGATCGGAACTTTATACAAGGATATTTTCTCTGGCCTGGAAAGAATGGGCGACCATATTTACGATGTAACCACATCGATTGTGGATTACTCTGAATCGTAGTCATCCATCGTTTCAATAAAAGGAAGAACCCGGATTTTTGTAAAAAGAGTCCGGTTTTTTTTTTGCTGGATGGTGCTGTTTCAAAAGTAGATGTATTTGAAATGATTCTTTCAGCTTGTAAGTAATAGCCGGAATCAAATCAGACCGTCATTTGCCTGACTGGGATTTCCCCCTTTGGGGGATCAAGGGGGTGTTTATCGCTTAACCCAAGTTGTTGTTCAGATTTCGTAAGTATTACATACATAGCCAATTGCAGAGAGTGGGTTTATTTTTCGGGTACAACGGATTTTTTCAGAAAGTATGGGGCATATTCATATCCAA
>JBKDZK010000254.1:0-2832 GCA_047971205.1 Draconibacterium sp. | reverse complement strand
CACAATAGCACAAACCCTAAAAGCCATAAAACCAGAAACTTATTAACACAGAGCAGGCATAATTGTTAGTAACGATTGATTTTATAAATTTGACACTGATTAGTAACAATCTGAATTATATGAAAAAAAATGTGAGTTCTTTGCAATGTGTACTGATTGCATTATGTTCCCTTTTCCCGTTTATTTCCACCCAGGCACAAACCAATAACTTTATCGCCACAGGTGATATGGAAAGTTCGAACTGGACTGGGATTCCCGGGAATACCAACCTGACGACAACTTTTGACGCATCATCAGGAATCAATGGTACTACGTCTTATAAAACTGTAACGAACAGCATGGGCGGAGACAGTTACTACATTTTGCGATGTGAGGAATTTTTCCACATGGACCAATCCGATAAAATTACCGTGAGCTTCTGGGCGAAAGGTTCGGTTGCCAATATGCGGCTACAACCATGGGTACAAGAAGCTGACGGGAACCAGTGGATGAATTTTGGGGATGCTTACCTTACAACCGCATGGAAACAATACCGTTTCACGGTGACTTTATCGACGCAAACCTCTGATAACTATAAAATAAAATTTAGAGGATACCATACCGGAACGATGTACATTGACAACGTACAGATTGGTCCGGTTGATTACGAGAATGTCAACCAGTCAGGGATTTACGAAGTAACTGTAAGCCAAAACGGGATGACTTGGCCTCTTGTTGTGTTTCGAAACAGTTGTCCAACATTTCAGCAGGGCTATCAGAATATGGAATCAAAAGATCAGCATCCACTGGATTTATTTTCGGGAAGAACTATCAACTGGACAAAATTTTCGTTCGACGATCCGATTACCGTACATGTAAAAGTGATTGATACGAATAAAGTTCCGGTAAGCGGACAGACGGTCAATATTTATCCTTCGCGGCATGGAGTGACTTCCTCAACCAGCGGAAACGTTGTTACATTCACAATTTCCGAACCCGGCCAGTATTCCGTTGAAATAGGGACCATCGGGTATAAAAACGGTCTAATGATTTTTGCCGATCCGTCTGAAACCGATATTCCAAGTCAATCAGACCCCAATTACTTGGTTCTATATGAAGCAACTTCCAACGATGTGTCGTCCATACCAACATCCTATTCAGGTATCTATTTCAGGCGTGGCGCTCATAATGTCGGTATCTGGAATATCCCTGACCATATCAAAAATGTATATTTTGAAGATGGCTCGTGGGTTTACGGGGCATTGAAAATGGATGGCAATCCCGATGTCCGCATCTACGGACGGGGAGTTTTGTCATCGTACAACATGAATTACCGACAAACACACTGCGTGGAGGAATCAATGGAAGCAACCGTATTTCCATTGAAGGGCTGGTGGTTGCCGATCCGAAATACTTTGCCATCCGGTTAATCGGAACTGATAACAATGTCAGTTACGCAAAAGTAATCGGGGGATGGGTTTACAACTGCGACGGGATTGCAGCATTTGCTCGTTCAACCGTTTCAAAATGCTTCATTTGGGCAAACGACGATGCGATAAAAGCATACCGGGACTCAATCAGCTGGTCTGATATTGTTGTTTGGCAGTTAAATAACGGAGGCACTATTCAGATGAGTTGGGGAGGAGCAGTCGGAGGGTCAACAGCGAAAGGGGTAACGATCAGCAGATTGGATGTATTACGTGCAGAATGGGATGTCGATCGTTTCAATGTTGGCCTTCTGAACTGCGTGGGAAACCATTACCAAGAGGCCGGAAGATCAGACTTGCTGGAAAACTGGTTAATTGAAGATGTCGTTACCGAAACGGCAATCCCTCTAATATGGAATATCACTCCCGATCCTTATACTCATTGCCACATACATGGTTTAACAATGAAAGACTGGACCGTGTTTAAAGACAATTCCTTAGGTTTTGTAAACGAGATCAAGGGAGAAGATCCGAACGATTTTTTCAGTGGATTTGTTTTTGACAATGTCCGTTTTAACAATGGTTTGCTGACGAATGAGAACCGGATTGCTTCAGGAGAAATGGATAACGGAAACTGGGTTTCTGTTTCAAACGGCACAGACCACACTACAACTTTCTGTTCAACATGCGGTACCGGCAGCGGCTGGGGATTGTTGTCAAAAACCACAAACATGAATGGAAAACTTTATTATACCAATGTTTGCCAGGACGAATTCCATATCGATAACAACGAAATGATTACTATCAGTTACTGGGCAAGGGCTACTGCTACAGGCAAACTTCTGACCCCTTTTGTACAGGACGTAGTAACCGGAGATATGAAAGAATTTCCACAGGTATCATTGACAACAAACTTTACCCGGTATGCCAGCACGGTTCAGGTCGACAAATCAACCTCTGGTCGTTATAAAGTGAAATTTCGGGGGTTTTCAACAGCCTGGATTTATCTGGATAAAGTGCAGGTTGGCCGGAAAGACTGGATTACCCTGACCGGTATAGAAAAGCAATATTTGAATACTCCGACATTTTTACCAGCACTCAAATCAGCAAAGCTTAATACAGGAATTGCTGCAATAAAAAAAGAATTTGAAGTTTACCCTAATCCGGTATCCGATGTGTTATTTATTAACGAAACGGATGAGAATATTCGTTACAAAGTATTAAGTCAAACCGGAAGCCTGTTGTTGTCAGGTCAGGGAAATCGGGTAGAAGTATCAAATCTTAAACCAGGAATGTATATTTTGGTTACCGATGATTATAGCAAGATAAAATTTGTAAAACTTTAGAATATGGGCAAAGAGCTCATTGGAAATTATTAAAATTTAAAATTCATGAAAAGTCTTATCACATTAGTTGTCTTATTGGT
>JBKDZK010000253.1:0-3562 GCA_047971205.1 Draconibacterium sp. | reverse complement strand
AAACTTGTTCCGGTGGTAAACAATGAAACCATGCCCGATGATAATTTGCTGATTCCTGAAATCCTGAAACAAGAAGGGTATACCACCTGTCATGCGGGGAAATGGCATTTAACCAGTGATCCGCTTCTAAGGGGATTTGATGTTAACATTGGTGGCAGCCACGCCGGCAATCCCGGAAGTTATTATCCGCCGTATAAAAGCGTGCCTTCATTAACAGCACCAACCGATGATTACTACCTGACAAACCTGGTGATGGACAAAACCCTGGAGTTTTTGAAGTCGGTGAAAGACAAACCGTTTTTTATGTACTATTCTCCTTATGCGGTTCACACACCCATTCAGCCGGTAAAAGAGTTGCTGTCTAAATATACAAACAAAGCGGAATGGAACGGGCAGAACAATGCCGAATACGCTACCATGGTTGAAAATCTGGATACCCAGATTGGCAGGATGGTTTCCCTTTTAAAACAAACCGGTAAACTCGAGAACACCCTTGTTTTATTTATTTCTGATAATGGTGGTGTTTACAAAATTACCAAACAATGGCCACTGCGTGCCGGAAAAGGTTCGTACTACGAAGGAGGTATCCGTGAGCCGATGTTTGTTTACTGGCAGGGAAAAATTCGGAAGGGAACAAAATCGGATGTGCCGGTAACCAACCTCGATTTCTTCCCAACTATTCTGGAAGCTGCAGGAATTCAGAAACCTGCCGGTAAAGTATTGGATGGAAAGTCAATTTTACCGCTTCTTACTGAAAACGAAGGGTATGAGGAACGTCCGCTTTTCTGGCACTTCCCAATTTATCTGGAAAACGGAAACCCGGATACGCAGGACCCGCTTTTCCGCACCCGACCGGGATCTGCCGTGCGTTTGGGCGACTGGAAACTTATTCAGTATTTCGAGAATAACGATGTTGAATTGTATAACCTGAAAGAAGATATTGGCGAGGAAAACAACCTGGCAGAATCAAATCCTGAAAAAGTGAAGGAACTTGTGGGGATTCTGGATACCTGGCGGGAAACGACGGTTGCTCCTGTTCCGGAACAATTGAATCCTGATTATCAGGGAAAGTAATGTCAAAAATCCAGAAAGCTAAGTTTTACATCATCGATCATAATTTTTAGCTGTTTTGTTCTTCCTTCACTGTTTTAATGATTATTTTGGGAGGACTTAAAACAACTAAATCATAATACCATGTTTAAAACCAGGTTATTAGTCTTTCTTTTTATATTCAGTACATTTTATTGTTATAACCAGGACGACAAGGGGGTTATGTCGATGGATGAGTCCAGGTTTCCTAAAAAACGCCAAATTATCCGGATTCCCGGTTTCGATGGCTACCAAACGTTGAAATGCGATTTCCACATGCATACCATTTTTTCTGATGGACAGGTTTGGCCAACGATCAGGGTGCAGGAAGCATGGCAGGAAGGATTGGATGCGATAGCTATTTCGGATCATATCGAATACACGCCACACTCGAAAGATGTGGTGATTGACCACAACCGTGCGTACGAAATAGGCGAGGACATGGCTGCCGAGAATAACATCATCCTGATTAAGGGGAACGAAATTACGCGCAATACACCTCCCGGCCATTTTAATGCCATTTTTATTGGAGATTCGAAGGATTACATCGCTGACAGGGATAATGCAAAAGACAAACAGGCTGTGATGAAGGCGGCTGACCAGGATGCCTTTATTTTCTGGAACCACCCCGGATGGAAAGTGAATTCGATCGATGGTTCTTACGAATGGATTGATCTGGTGGACGAGTTGTTAAAGGAAAAGGTTCTGGGAGGAATTGAAGTTTTTAACGGCTTCAAGTTTTACAAAAAAGCGCTGGACTGGTGTGTCGATAACAACCTTGCAGTGATGGGATCGACGGATATGCACAACATTGTGGGTTACAGCTATAATTTTGAAGAGGGGGCCCATCGTACCATGACACTGGTTTTCGCCAAAGAACGGATGGCTCAGTCGGTTCGTGAAGCGCTGGAAGAAGGACGCACCGTTGCTTGGTCGACAAAATACATTGCCGGGAAGGAAGAATGGGTCAGCAAACTGTTCTACGCCAGCGTGGAAGTCAGCCCGGTTTTTCATGCAAAAACAAGGAATGAAAAGACCACCAACTACTACGAGATAAAAAACAACAGCGATTTGTACTTTGAAATGGAGCTTAAGTCGGGCAAGGGAAACAAAAATATTACGCTTTACCCGCAATCATCACAGGTTATCTCTGCAAACGAAGGCCAGGAAAAACTGACTTACGAAGTGGTAACGGCCTTTGTTCGCAGCGACAAAAATCTGGTGGTAGATATTCCGTTAAAATAAAGGAAAAATTCTTTTCCTAAACTACGGTGGGTGCTGGCTCAGATTTTGACAATTTGAATATCTTTACGTGCAACTTACTGAAACCTAAATCAACTAAAGCTATCCCTTATGAAGTTGTGTTTGGCCTTTCTGTTTATGCTATATGTTGCTGCAGTTGGTGCAAGCAACGTGTTGCAAACGAACCCCGATACCACCATTAGTACATTCAATAAAGACTATGCTTACGAAGTAAAAAAAGTCCGTTCTGAAATCCGGGTCGATGGAGTTATTGAAGAACCCGACTGGCAGGCAGCGCAAAAGGCCGATACTTTTTTAAAAGTATTGCCGATCGACAGCGGTTATGCCACGCAGCTTTCGACCATATTAATGACCTACGATGATAAAGCGCTTTACCTGGCGCAGATTTTTTACGATACCATTCCGGGCAAACGGGTGATGGAATCTTTCCGGCGCGATTTTGCTTTTGATGCGAAGATTGGCATCTCGTCTTCCATGAACCTCGACCTGACTTACAACCCCGATTTTGCCCAGGTGGAAGTAGATCGCCAGATTGCCAACATCGACCGTTTTGAGTTGTTCTTTCCGGAAAAGCGGCAGGTTTTTCTATCACCGATATGAATTTGGGAGCTTCTTTCGACCGGGAACAGTTTTTTCTGATCGGCCCCAAAATGGATATCACCTTTTCGGATAAAATTTTCTGGTCAACATTTGTTCAGTACAACGAGCAGGTGGATAACCTGAATATTAATTCTCGTTTTCAGTGGTGCTACCAGCCGGTTTCGGATATTTACCTGGTTTATATCGACAACTATTTTACCGGAAACTGGAACTCGCGTAACCGCGCCATCGTACTTAAAATGACTTATTGGTTTAATTAAAAAGGAGTCGTTTAACACGGATTAACGAATTTCTTACCTAATTGTTAAACCGGATTCCAACGGTTTTAAATATTTCCGGTTGTTCGAAAATAGATTATCTTTGCAAACCTTAAACAATTTGACTATGAATCGTTTAAGTTTATGAATTTTGTAACTATAAAACTCGATTAAAATGAAAGTAACAGTAGTTGGAGCTGGTGCAGTTGGAGCAAGTTGTGCCGAATATATCGCCATTAAAAACTTTGCAGAAGAAATTGTATTGATTGACATCAAAGAAGGTTTTGCCGAAGGAAAAGCCATGGACTTGATGCAAACAGCGTCGTTAAATGGTTTCGACTCTACCATTGTGG
>JBKDZK010000252.1:0-3202 GCA_047971205.1 Draconibacterium sp. | reverse complement strand
CTGACAGAGGGGTGAAATAAAGAAAATTCGGTTTTCAGCGATTTAGCTGAAATGAAGTTGGCGTAATACTCCTTGGCTCTGCCACGGGGATAGTCAACTTCAAGAATTTTCTTTATTGCGGAAATGCTTAAATGCTTCAATCAGCATATAGCTGCGAGCTACAAGCTTTTATCCTGAACTTAACTTTTTTACCTGGGAAATGATCAAAATAAACGGGAATTGGGTAGGGATAAACACATCGAATCCCAACTTGCTGGCTTATGAAGCCATTTCTGCAGGAGAGATTCCGGGGCTGGAAGGCTATACAAAAGTTCTGCGGGAAGTAACGTTTGGCGATTCGCGCTTTGATATTTTTGCAGAGAACGATACTGAAAAATGTTTTGTGGAAGTAAAGAATGTTTCGCTGAAATACGTTTGGTTCGGAAACTTCCGTACGAAATATAAAAAAAGGAATCCTGACGGATTCCCTTTCTATTTTTCTTTCTTGTCTTTTTCAATTTCAGTAATTTCTCCCTGGTAGGATATGTGCGCCCTGTCGGTACTGTTTACACTTAGTGTGGCAGAGCCGGAAGATGCAATGGTGAAGGTAAATTGCATAAAATCGCTTTTGTTTTTTACATCGAAATTCACAATCCAGCCTCCTTTTTTCCAATCCTGAATATTGTAGCTGTCAATTTCTCCTTTAAAATCGAGCGGAGAGTTGCTACTTCCATATTCAGCTTTGTAAGCTCTTCCGAAAAATGGCAGATAAGACTCAATTTTGTCGGAAAGTAAATCTACCCGGTAATCGGTAACCAGTGTTTTGCTCGGACCATTGGACGGCAACATTCTGTCGGCGTTAAACCTCCAGGTTTTATCCGAGATCAGTTGTTTAACTTTCTCTTTCTTTTCTGCTTCTATTTTCGCCTTTTTTTCTTTTCGAGTCAACTCCTTCTCCTGGGCCTGCAAGACGAAAGATGCCCCAAAAATTAAAACAATTAGAATTACGTGTTTCATGATCTTTTTCTTTTAAATTGTTATTATCGTGTAAGTTAAATAAATGTTTGTTGATAGTTCGCCTCTATAAAACAAATTTGGTACCAAAACTGCTTACATGTTTATTCGTTTAATGTTAAAGAAAGTTATGACTTTTTCGTTGAATAATAATCATGAAAGTCGAACCAGAATATTAGTTTTGAGCATTATTTTATCAGACAGAAAACACAAATGTTCTTATGCCTGCAATTAGCATTTCATCAGAATTAGCATTAAAAGTTCCTGGATTTAAACTATCGTGTATTGAATGCGATGTTCGTACAGTGGGAAAAAATGAAGAATTGTGGCGCCGGATTGAAGATAAAATTCTGGACCTGCAATCGCAGCTGAAAATAGAAGACATCAGCCAGATATCTTCCATTGCATCCTCGAGAAAAGCCTACAAAGCATGCGGGAAAGATCCGGCACGTTATCGTTTGTCGGCCGAGGCGTTGCTGAGAAGGGTGGTAAACCGCGGAGAATTGTATCAGGTAAATAACGTGGTTGATTGTCTGAACCTGGTTTCGATTTCCACCGGGTTCTCGATAGGGGGCTACGATGCTGAGAAGGTTCAGGGAACGATTGTTTTTGGCATTGGAGCCGAAAATGAACCTTACGAGGGAATCGGAAGGGGAGTGCTGAACATTGAATACATGCCGGTTTTCAGGGACAACCGCGGTGCTTTCGGTACATCCACCAGCGATTCGGTACGAACAAGTGTTACAGCAGAAACCAAACGTTTTCTGATGATCATTATTGACTATGCAGCCTCGGAGATGCTTGCCGAAGCGACGGTTTTGTCCCAACGATTATTGGAAGAATACGCGGATGCAACTAATTTTGAAATTAAGACGGTTGAGAATTAACAATTGAATGACATGAGGAGATTTAGTAAATTTATAATGAAACTGATGGGGTGGAAGGGAGTTTATGAAGGAATTCCTGACGTTCCGAAATGTATAATAATCGGGGTGCCGCACACCAGTGCCTGGGATTTTGTTATTTCGTGGTTGTATTATACTTCCGCCGGAAAAAAAGCAAATGTCCTGGTAAAAAAGGAGTTCTTTTTTTGGCCTCTGGGCTACTTTGTAAAAAAAATGGGAGGACTTCCGATCGATCGTTCCCACGGTGCCAACGTTATTCGTCAAACCATTCAGCTGATAAACGAACACGATTACGTTCACCTGGCGCTAACACCCGAAGGAACAAGAGCTTTCTCAAAAAAATGGAAAGCCGGTTTTCACATTATTGCCAGAGAAACGGGTATTCCGGTTTACCTGGGAAGTTTCGACTGGGGGTGTAAAACCATTTCCACCGGAGAGCGAATGGAGCTTACCAACGATGCCACGGCCGATATCAACCGAATGAAAGATTACTACCGCGAAAAAGGCATCAAAGGAAAATTCCCTGAGAATTTTTGCACCGAACACCAGTAGAAATTCAATGAGAAGCTTTGTGTGATTAAGTGTCGAAGGTTATTTGTAATTCTTCCAAATTAGCTCCTTCCAAAATCCTTTTCCTCAATAATACGTTATACCTTTACATAAAATCAACAACTTTTAAATTTTATAATTATGGCTTTTAGTTTACCAGAACTTCCATATGCAGCGAATGCTTTGGAGCCGGTGATTAGTGAGAATACAATCAACTTTCATTACGGGAAACATCATCAGGCGTATGTAACCAATGTAAACAACCTGGTTGCAGGAACCGAATTTGAAAAGGCCAGCCTGGAAGAAATTATCCTGAAGGCAGAAGGCGGAATTTTCAATAACGGAGCGCAGGTGTGGAACCACACGTTCTATTTCATGCAGTTTAGCCCCGATGGATGCAGGGAGCCAAAGGATGAACTCAAGGCTGCCATCGATGCCAAATTTGGATCGTTTGATGCCTTTAAAGAAGCTTTCTCGAAAGCTGCGGCCACTTTGTTTGGCTCGGGTTGGGCCTGGCTGATAGTGAACGAGTCAGGAGAGCTGGAGATTGTGCAAACCAGTAACGCCGGTAACCCCTTACGGGATGGGAAAAAAACACTGCTTACCTGCGATGTGTGGGAGCATGCCTATTACCTCGACAAGCAAAACGCCCGTCCGAAATACATTGAAGATTTCTGGAAGGTCGTGGACTGGAAAGTGGTTTCCGAAAGATTCGAAAACTAATCATAAAAAAAGTAGCGCTAGGAGTGAAGAAA
>JBKDZK010000251.1:0-5169 GCA_047971205.1 Draconibacterium sp. | reverse complement strand
GCCATAAAATAACGTTTCAGAAACGGGCTTAAAATTAATCTCAAATTAAAACGTTAGAATTTTGTGTTGGCTATTATTTGTTAATTTTGGTCCAAAATTTAAGCGCTTATCAATGAGGGTTATTCTGAAATTTATTGTTGTTTTCCTGTTGGTTGTTTTTGAATTGCCGCTAAACGCCCAGAGTCTGAAGAAGAATGAGGTAGTGGTAATCAGTGGCGAAAAATTCATTGTACACCAGATCGAAACAGGTGAAACCATTTTTTCCCTGACACAAAAATTCAAGGTTAGCAGGGAAGAGCTGGAGAAGTACAATCCAAAGTTGATAGAAGGCCCTAAAATTGGCGACGTCATAAAAATTCCTTTCCGCGAAGATGCGGATGTGTCGGCAAAATCGGGACAGGAAAGGGGAAAACCGTCCGGATTTTTAACGCATAGGGTAAAATCGAAAAATGAAACGGCCTATTTTATTGCACGTCAATACGGAATTTCGGTAGAGGAATTGTATGCTCACAACCCGGGGGTAACCACCATCAAAAAAGGGTTGAAACTGCAAATTCCTTTCTGGAATGAAAAAACGCCAGAGGCAGAGGCTCCAAAAGTACCGGTGGCAGAAAAGAAGGAGGAGGTAAGAATTCAGCCGCAACCATTGCCTGCGGGTACATTAACACACCAAGTGGTTTCCGGAGAAACCTTGTATTCCATTGCCAAAAAATACGGTGTTGGCGAGGCCGAAATTTTAGCACTGAATCCGGCGGCCAGAAACCTGAAAGCAGGTGCGGTACTTGCAATTCCTGTGAAGAAAAAAGAAACTGCGGTTGTTCCGGTTGAGAAACCAAAAGAAGAATTCTCCGGAAAGTACTTTGAACACATCATCGAGTCGGGAGAAACACTTTGGGGAACCGCCCGGAAGTACGATGTATCAGAAAGTGAATTAAAAGCGCTTAATCCTATTCTGAATACCGACTTTCCGGCCGGTGCAGTGATTCGTGTCCCCGTAAAAGAAACCGAGATCGGGCAAACCGAGGCCAGGCCTTTGAACGAAGAGGCGTTTGATAAGCACGATGTTACGAAGGGGGAAACATTGTATGGCGTTTCAAAAGAATTTGATGTAAGTATATATGAATTAAAAAAATACAACCCGGTGTTGGAGCACCGTAACCTGGTGGAAGGCGAAACGATTCTGATTCCGCACAAAACAGAGGAAGCTGCGGTAACACAACCCGGAACTGAATCAGTATCGGAAACTGTAGTGTCGCCCGAAGCGGCTCTGCCGGATGAAAAATACTTTGCCGTAGATGCGACCATGGAAATCCCGGAATTTTGCAAACCGCAATTGAGGGAATTTTCATCGGAAACTTTTGACGTGGCACTTTTCCTTCCCTTGTTTCTGGAAGCCAACGACACGTTGAACAGGGAAGAGGCCATTCCCGACTCCATGATTTATCTGGCCGACGTTAATGCTAATTCTCCCAACAGTCAGCAGTTGCTGGAAGCGATGGCAAACCAGGATACCACCATTGAGGTGGAGCGAAAGCCCCTGTTTAAGAAGTTTTACCGGAGCAGCGAAAACTTCGTGCAGTTTTATGAAGGCGTTTTGATGGCGCTTGATCATTTGCAGCAGGCCGGGCAAAACGTTCGCCTGCATGTTTTCGACACTGAACAACGCATGGACGCTGTTCGACAGTTTATTTTTACTGACGAGTTTTTGCAGACCGATCTGATTATTGGCCCTATTTATCCGGAAGTACAAAAAGAAGTTGCTCAGATAGCTGCCAAAAACCGGATTCCGCTGGTATCGCCGCTGGCTGCACAATCCGGGTTGCTGAGTTCCAATCCGTATTATTACCAGGTAAACCCAACCCGCGATTACCTGACACAGCAAACGGCAGACATGGTGGCAGAAGAATACCACAACAGTAATTTTATTATTCTGAAAACACAGGAATATGCCGGCACGCCCGAAGGGAAAATGGTGGATATGCTTCAGGAAAAGTTTTTTAACTCAGGTTTTATGAGTGAAAGGGACGGGGTGAATTTTACCATTTATGACTTCCAACGGGAGGGCGCTTTTGGTTTGCGCCGGATCATGTCCACCACCAAGGAAAACGTGATCTACATTCCTTCATCGGACGAAGGAGTGCTTAGTATTTCCATTTCGAACCTGAATAACCTTGCCAGCGATTATTCGATGACGCTGATTGGCACCCATCGTTACCCAGGCTATCAAAGTATTCAGATTGATCACTTCCATAATCTGAAACTCAAATATCTGGCTCCATACTGGATCGATTATAATTCGCCGAAAACGATTCGTTTTGTCAGCGATTTTAAGACAGCGTTTGGTACCGAGCCCGATAATTTTGGATTTCAGGGATACGATGTTACTACCTATTTTGTAAAAGCTTTGGCAGAATTAGGCCGCGATTTTGGCGAATGCCTCCCGTATTTTCATGTCGATTTGATTCAGGGAAATTACCACTTCGATAAATATTCACAGTTTGGCGGATACATGAACCAGGGCGTTTCGGTTATTTCCTACACACGCAATTACGATGTAAAACGTGAGCGTGTAAAAGGACAACCCCGGTTGGTGGCTGAAATTTCGGAATAAGAAACAACTATTAAATGTTAAAGACTTAGGAGCATCAAAAGAATTCTATGAAAAATTAGGTTTTATTGTTTTTGCAGGAAGTAAGGAACAGAACTATCTAATAATGAAAAATGGCAATGCTCTCATTGGAATTTTTCAGGGTATGTTTGAAGGTAACATTCTGACTTTTAACCCGGGATGGGATGAAAATGCAAGTAACCTGGAAAACTTTGAAGACATACGTGAAATTCAGAAACAAAGGTTTTCGGTTGTGTTGTCAGCTAAATAGGAAACAGGTGGTTCTTAATCTCTGTAACGTTTCAAGATATCTCCGTAGGCATCAATCCGGCGGTCGCGGAAGAAAGGCCATATTCTGCGAATATCTTCGGTGCATGTCTTATCTATTTCAATTACTTCGGATTGTTCGTATTCCGCAGAAAAACGGCAGATAAATTCTCCCTGTGGACCGGCTACAAAGGAATTGCCCCAGAAAGTGATGCCTTTGCCCACGCCCGACGGATCGGATTCAAAACCTGTGCGGTTAACGCTGATTACGGGCAGACCGTTGGCCACTGCATGTCCGCGTTGCGAGATGATCCATGCATCCAGCTGGCGTGCTTTTTCTTCCTGCGTATCCGAGGGGTCCCAGCCAATGGCCGTTGGGTAGATCAATACTTCGGCTCCTGCCAGCGCCATCAGGCGGGCAGCCTCGGGGTACCACTGATCCCAGCAAACCAATAATCCCAGTTTGCCTACCGAAGTGTGGATCGGGTTAAAACCCAGATCGCCCGGAGTAAAATAAAATTTTTCGTAAAAAGCAGGGTCATCCGGAATGTGCATTTTTCGGTATTTGCCGGCTATAGAACCGTCTTTTTCGAAAACAACCGCTGTGTTGTGGTACAAGCCAGCCGCCCGTTTTTCAAACAACGAAGTAACGAGCACAACGCCCGCATCTTTGGCTGCCTGCGCAAAAATGTCGGAATCGGGCCCGGGAATCGGTTCGGCCAGATCGAAGAGGTTCACGTCCTCCGTCTGACAGAAATACAAGCTGGCGTGTAACTCTTGTAAAATTACAAGCTCAGCACCCATCGAAGCACATTTTTTTATTTCTTCAATACTTTTCTGAATGTTGCTTGTTTTATTACCTGAACATTCCTGCTGAACGATTCCAACTTTTATTTTGCTCATGATTTATTACTTTTTACAATTCAATACTACTGCTTTGGGATATTGCATGGTTACACAGTGCAGCGATCCATGCTGTTCAATCAATACCCGGCAATTTACCGGAATAATTTCTCTTTCGGGAAAGATTTTTGCAAATATATCCACGGCCATCTGATCTTGCGGAAGCTCATAAACCGGAACTAAAACAGCATCATTTATTATCGTAAAATTGGCATATGTGGCCGGTAAACGGTTGCCCTCACTGTCGAAACAAGCATCGGGGAAGGGGAGTTCAACCAAATCACAGGGTTTCCCTTCGGTGTTGGTAAATTGTTGCAGCTGTTCTTTCATTTGCTGCAAAGCATTGTAATGTTCATCATCCGGATTGTTGCAGCCAACATATGCGATTGTATTCCCGTTGCAAAAGCGGGCCAGCGTGTCGATGTGCGAATCGGTATCATCACCAGCCAGGTAACCATGGTCAAGCCAGAGAACTTTCTTAGCTCCCAGGTTTTGTTTCAGAATGGCTTCAATTTCTGCTTTTGAAAACTGCGGATTTCGGTTTTTCTCCATCAGGCATTCTGTTGTAGTCAGAATTGTTCCTTTGGCATCGCTTTCGATGGAACCGCCTTCCAACACAAAATCGAAACTTTCCAATACACTGTTTTGAATCAGGTTTTGTTCAAACAGATTTTTGGTAATTTGATTATCGAGACCAGCCTCGAATTTTTTCCCCCAGCCGTTGAAAATGTAATCCTGCACTACCGCTCCATCATCGGTTAAAACAGTAATTCCACCGTGATCACGCGCCCAGGTATCGTTTGACGGGACCTCGGTAAAATAGATGTTCGTGCAATCCGAAAAATAGCTTTTTACGCGGGTTACACTGTCGCAAACCACCAACACCGGCTGAAAACGGGCTGCCGCTTCTATAATGTTCACAAAGCAATCAGACGCTTCCTGCAGAAAGTATTCCCAGTCGCTGTTGGCATGTGGAAAAGTAAGCTGCAAAAAAGACTGTGGTTCCCACTCAGCTGGCAGTCGCCGATCGTATGTTGATGTATTGCTCATGTATTCTTCAAACTAACTTCCGGGGCAAAAATAGTATGAAATACATAATATTTTAATGATGTCTCCAATTTCTTGGCAGGCAGTCTTTCTCGTCTTACGCAGATGTGAAAATAGTCTTAATTTTAAATGCCGTATCCGCCACTGGTTGAAGTGACCGAGAATCAACCTGAATTTGAAACGATCAATGTTTCAGGAACCTTGGTTGGTTTTACTGTCCTCCGTATGTTACCGGTTTGAATGTTCCGGGGTATCATCTTCATTTTTTGTCAGATGATAAAGACTTTGGCGGACACTTGCTCGCATTCGAACTAAAAAGCGGATACTTGCAAATTGATCAGATC
>JBKDZK010000250.1:0-11885 GCA_047971205.1 Draconibacterium sp. | reverse complement strand
ATCGGGTATTTCGCGCAGGGGAAGTATGGTGATGGGCACCGTTTTCTGACTATAATACTGGTCTTCGCGGAATTTTCCTTCTTCAATGGCTTTGGGTATATTAACGTTGGTGGCCGCAATTACGCGAACATTGGTTTTTATTACCTGCGACGAACCTACTTTGATAAATTCCCCGGTTTCCAGCACACGCAGCAGGCGAACCTGTGTCGACAAAGGAAGCTCTCCGATTTCATCCAGAAAAATGGTGCCGCCGTCTGCTTCCTGAAAATATCCTTTGCGGTCGGCCAGTGCGCCGGTAAAAGCCCCCTTCTCGTGCCCAAAAAGTTCGGAGTCGATGGTTCCCTCGGGAATAGCACCACAGTTTACGGCAATGTATTTTCCGTGTTTACGGCTCGAATACTGATGAATGATTTGCGGGAAAATTTCTTTACCTACGCCACTCTCTCCGGTAATAAGCACCGACAAATCAGTGGGCGCAACCTGCACCGCTACTTCTATCGCACGGTTCAGACCCGGTGAGTTGCCTATAATTTCGAATCGCTGTTTAATTGTCTGTATATCCATGTCTATAGACTTTCTTCTTTTATCCTGAAAACAAAAAACGTTTAAAACGCAGTTTCAGGTTACTTTTTTGCCCGGGAATTTTATCCGCGCAAAGATCAAAGCGCAAAATTACAATTTTTTACCGGCAATGGTTGTTGCGTAACGACAATTAAGAATTTTTAGCCTTTCTCGATTTTAAGCTTCGGTTCAAAAGCTCCAATTCCTGTATTGAATATTATCTTTGCGGTATCAAATTGATAGAGATTTATTAAAATGAAATTCGTTGGAATAATACCTGCCCGCTACCAGTCAACCCGTTTTCCCGGCAAACCTTTGGTGATGATCAAGGATAAACCCATGATTCAGTGGGTGTACGAAAATGCCGCTAAAGCATTGGACCTGGTGTGTGTGGCAACGGATGACGACCGCATTTTTGATGCTGTTGAGAGCTTTGGAGGCAAAGCTGTTAAAACTCTTTCTACACATCAGAGTGGAACCGACAGGTGCGCTGAGGCGGCCCGTATTTTGGCGGCTGACCATTCGTTTGATGTGGTGATCAATATTCAGGGTGATGAGCCTTTTATTCAATCTGAACAAATTGCTTTGCTGAAAGAGTGCTTTGTTGATGATGTTCAGATAGCAACACTTGTGAAAAAAATCGATTCCACGGAAGAGTTGTTTAATCCGAACAGGCCAAAGGCCGTTTTGGATGCGCAGGGCAATGCCTTGTATTTTAGCCGGTCGGCTATTCCGCACGTGCGGGGAGCGGAAAATGGGGAGTGGATAAAAAAACACGATTTCTGGGCGCACATTGGCATGTATGCTTTCCGGGCGGAAGTGCTGCAGCAAATTACACAACTGGAGCAGGGGAAATTGGAACTTACTGAGTCGTTGGAGCAATTGAGGTGGCTTGAAAACGGCTACCGGATTAAAACGGCAGAGACCCATTCGCAGTCGATAGGCATTGATACTCCGGAAGATTTGCAGGCAGCACTTAGCTTATTTTAACAGGTGGTGATCCAAAAGGGCATGAAAATTGTTACCTTTGAAAAGAAGCAAAAACAATTGGAACAATGAAGTATTTTTTACTTATCATATTTACACTGTTTATATACACCAATGCTTCTGCACAAAATTTTGCGAATTCTTCGGTAAAAGGAAAAGAGCAGGTAGAAGCGGAGTTAAAGGTATATCCGAATCCCTGTAAGAATAACAAAGTAACGCTCGAGTTGCAGTCAAAAGAAATATCAGAAGTTCATTTTATAAACATTACCGGAAAGGAAGTAATGAAAGAAGTTTACGATTTTCCGGTACAAAAAAGTACGACTCTACTGCATCAGCTTCCTAACGGGATTTACATTCTGCGGATTATGACTTCTGACAACCAGGTGCTCACCAAAAAGTTGATGGTTTCCAAAAATTAAAAACTAAAAGTTAGTCAACGCCGGTTTTCGTCCTTACATATTTCAAAATCCTCTGAAAGCACTGTTTTGTTTCCCCTTCCAGAGTTTGTGTAGAATTTTATTGTGCAAACAGTAATAAAATGCCACATTCGTAGTCTTATTCTTGTGATTATTTGGAATAGAGACAAATCGTATTTCCTGTAACTTTTATGCGGAGCAACAGCGGCGAACACAGGTTTGTACAGAAACTCAAACTTCAAAAGAACTATACGGTACATATTTCGACGATTCAAAATTTCATAATATGAGAAAAAAAACTGCATTTATTGTTTTGACGGTGCTCATGTCAGTCCTGATTTCGTGTGCGCCAAAAGAAAAGTACCAGGAAGGTAATAACTACCATGGATTTACCCTGGTTGAAAAGAAATTTGTAAACGAGGTGAATGCCGAATGTTTGCTTTTTAAACACGACAAAAGCGGCGCCCGTTTACTGAAAGTTGCTGCCAACGATCCGAACAAGCTGTTTAATATTTCGTTTAAAACAGTGCCGGAGAACGACTGCGGAACTCCCCACATTATGGAGCATTCGGTGTTGAACGGGTCTAAAAATTTCCCGGTGAAGAGTCCGTTTGATGTGTTGGTGAAAGGTTCGCTCAATACTTTTCTGAATGCAATGACTGGCTCTGACATTACCACTTACCCGGTGGCCAGTATGAACAACAAGGACTACTTCAACCTGATGCACGTGTATCTGGATGCCGTTCTGAATCCATTGATTTATGAAGATCCGAGAATTCTGGAACAGGAAGGCTGGCACCACGAACTGGAAAGTAAAGAAGGCGATGTGGTTTACAAAGGCGTTGTTTACAACGAGATGAATGGTGCTTATTCCAGCCCAAACCGTGAATTGGATTACCAGATCAATAAAATTCTTTTCCCGGATAACACTTACGGAGTTTCGTCGGGTGGCTATCCAACCGAAATTCCAAAGTTGACTTACGAGGCGTTTATTGATTTTCACAAGAAATTCTATCACCCGGGGAACAGCTACATTTTGCTGTATGGCGATGCCGATCTGGATCAGGAACTGGCATTTATCGATTCGGAATACTTATCGAAATACGAACTGTCGGATCAGAAGGTAGAGATTCCGCTTCAAAAGCCTTTTGAGGCGATGAAAGAAGCTGAGAAAACCTACGCAGCTCCGGAAGGTGCGCCCACACAGGATCAAACATTTCTGAACCTGAGTTTTGTGGCCGGGCAAAGTACCGACCGCGCTCTGTCGATGGCTTTTGATGTTTTAACCGATGCATTGGTAAATCACGAATCGGCTCCGGTGAGGTTAGCGCTTCAGGACGCAGGGATCGGACGCGATGTAAGGGCTTCGTTTAACGAGGCAAAACAGAATGTTTTTGAAATTACCGTGCAGAATGCCAATCCGGAAGATAAAGACAAGTTCCGGGAAATTGTATTCAGCGCGATGGAGAAAGCGGCAAACGAAGGATTTGACAAAATAATGGTGGAAGGAATCCTGAACCGTATGGAATTCAATATGAAAGAAGGAAACACTCCGCAAAAAGGTTTGATGTATGCAATGCAGAGTTACCAGACCTGGTTTTTTGCCGACGATCCTTTTGCAGGGCTTGAGTTTAATGCGCCGCTGGAGGAAACTAAAAAAGCCTTAACAACGAATTTGCTCGAAACGGCTGTCAAAAACTATTTATTGGACAATCCGCATAGTTTGTTGATGGTGCTGAAACCGGAGCCCGGTCTTCAGGCTAAGATTAGTGCAGCTACCGAGGAAGAGCTGAAAGCTTACAAGGCAAGTCTGAATGAAGAACAGATCGACGAACTGATCGGCGATACACAGGCATTGATTGAATACCAAAAGCAAGAAGATACACCCGAAGCACTGG
Organism: Draconibacterium sp.; assembly: GCA_047971205.1. GTDB lineage: Bacteria > Bacteroidota > Bacteroidia > Bacteroidales > Prolixibacteraceae > Draconibacterium. Next base: position 8,023 of record JBKDZK010000250.1, on the reverse strand, counting down.
CGAGCATTCCGATGCTGGAACGTTCGGATATCAGTTCCGAAGTGGAATGGTTTGATGTAAAAAAACAGGAGGTGGCTGGTGTTGATGTGGTGCAACACGAAGAATTCACCAACGACATTCTTTACAGTAATTTGTATTTTGATGTTCGGGTGCTGCCGGCAGAATTGATTTCTTATGCCAAGCTTTTGTCATCGGTTATGGGAAAACTGAATACCGAAAACTACAGTTTTGGCGACCTGGACAATGCACTGAATATAAACACCGGTGGTTTTAGCACCTATCTGACGACTTACCTGGAAGATCAGTCGAACGAGAATATTCTTCCCAAATTTGCTGTTTATTCAAAAGCTACTACCGAAAAAGCCGGTAAAATGTTTGAGTTGGTAAACGAAGTGGTCAACCGTTCCAAAATAAACGATCCGGAGCGACTGAAAGAGCTTATTACAAGGCATCATGCCCGGGTGGATTCTGACATTAAAAACAATGGATTGAATTATGCAATGACCCGTCTGACTTCTTATTATTCGAAATCGGGGATGTACAGCGAGAAAACACAGGGGCTTGATTATTACCGTTTTGTTTCGGATCTGGCAGAGAACTTCGATGCAAAAAGTGATGAGATAATTGCGAATCTCGAAAAAACGGCTGACTTGTTGTTTAGCAAAGAAAACCTGATCGCGACGATTACGTGCAGCGAAAAAGATTTTGCGGGTTATTCCGCCGGATTGGAAAGCTTTGTGGCAGCCGTAAAAGATGCGCCAGCTGAATGGCAGGACTGGAATTTCGACTACGAGAAAAAGAACGAAGGGCTGGAGTCGGCATCAAAAGTGCAGTACGTTGTAAAAGGCTACGATTTCAAAAAGCTGGGATACGAATACGACGGGAAAATGCGTGTTTTGAACCAGGTACTTTCAACCGACTGGCTGCAAAACCAGGTGCGCGTAATTGGTGGCGCTTATGGCGGTTTTGCCGGTATTTCTCAAAGCGGAAATGTTTATTTTGCTTCTTACCGCGACCCGAACCTGAAAGAAACCATCGAAACGTACGACAAAACTCCGGGTTACCTGGATGAGTTTGAAGCGGACGACAATACAATGACCCGTTACATTATCGGTACGATTTCGCGGATGGATGGACCGAAAACGGCTTCGCAGAAAGGGAATCTGGCAATAGAATATTACTTCGAAAAAACGACACCCGAACAGTTAAAAGCCGAGCGCGAGGCTGTGTTGGCAACCACTGCTAACGACATCAAGGGAATGAAAAAACTGGTGGAAGATGTGTTGGCGCAGGACGCGATTTGTGTGTATGGCAACGAAGAGAAGGTAAAGGAAAACGCCGGTTTATTTGGATCGGTAGTGAGTTTAACTGAATAAGTTTCCATTCAATTATAAAAAGAAAAGGAATCCAAACGGGTTCCTTTTCTTTTTGGTATAATGTGCTAAACAGTGATCATGGATTCAAGTGTGGAATACAACTTTTCTTTTTTCGATTGAAGCTGCACAAATGTCTTTTTGCAAAACAATCGGAGGTAAAGTAAACGTCCGCGGCCCCATGTTTTCCGGAAAAGAATGTACCAGCGAAAAGCCAGTTTGCCGGCAAACGGAAGTGAAACCAAAAACAGCAGCTTGAACCAAACTCCGGGAAGGAATGCGGATACCGCCCAAAGTTCAAGTAAATAAACGATGGGGAAGAACAGCAATCCCAGTACCAGGAAAAAGGTGCTTCGAAACGCAAGGTCTTTTAATTTTTTTCGGCTGAAGCTGTCGATCAGGAAAAAGGGGACGGCGTTAAAAACAAAGCCCAAAAGAAATACGGGGAACCCGATCAGCAGTATAAGTTTGTTGCGGACAATCTTTAGTGCATTGTGGTTGCTTTTGTCGAGCAGCCAGCTCTTCAGTCCGTGTTCTTTTAGTACGTTTTTATAGTCTTTCGTCAACTTTATCAGCTCGTTGGTTTTTTCCGGAGATTGAGCCTCGTATTCATCCAGTTGTCGCACCAGTTGCTGGTCGAAGTGAAACAGTGCAGTTGGCGAAAACGGTTTGTTTTGCCGGCGAAGATATTCCTTGCCGTAGATCTCCCGAATGGTTTCAAAATCGTCGTAATGCTCTTTGCTTTTTATATTGAGGGTCAGCGGCTCAATAGCGTTGTACAGGGCATCTTTTAATTGCTGGGTGGCATTGTTGGGATTTTCGGCATATTCCTCCAAAAAATCGTTGACACGAACCGGTGCCCCCAGGTTAACGATCACCGTGCGGTTAAACTTCCAGTAGCTGCTGTAATAAATTCCCGTGGGAATGATGTGAATGTTCAGGTTGTGCCCCGCTTTTTCTTCGGCCAAAAAAACAATGCGCGGCACTGCTTTTTTGTGGGGCAACATCTGGCGTCTCCCCGAATGGGCAGCTTCCGGAAATAACGCAAGCGGAACATGGTTTTCAAGTACCCGGATGGAGTCGGCAAATGTTTTGTCGTTTCTCGAAAGCTGTTCTTTTCCGTCGCGCAGCCTGTAAACCGGCATTATCTTGAGAAAACGCAGCAGGAATGCGGCTATTTTATTTTTGAAAATATCGGCCCGTGCCAGCCAAACCGGTTGAAACGGAGTGTGTAACAAAATGGCCATCGGGTCGCTTAGCGCATTCTGGTGGTTGGGCGCAAAAACGATCGGCACCTTTCCAGGGATGTTTTCCTTCCCGTTTACAATTATTTTTTTGTGAATGATAAAGTCAGCAAAACGCACGTACTGCTTGAGGAAGAAGTAACCCAGCGACCATTTCTCGTATTTCATGCAAAATCTTCTTGTTAATCCCAGTTTAATACCTTAACTGAATTGGTATTGTTTTGAAAAGCGGCGGAAAGATAGAAAACAATGCCCAAAAAATAAAAAACCGGAATCTGCGCATGGCAAAATTCCGGTTTCCTGTTTTATCGTTTGAACTTAGTCTTTCAAAAGTAGTTCCTTGATTCTTTTATGAACATCGGTATTGTCCATAATTCCGGTAAAGTTTTCAGCACCCGGGCCGTAGGCAAAAACAGGTACCATTACCGCACTGTGGCTTTTGGTGGCATAGGCACCTTTTACCATTCCGGTTTCTTCATTTCCGGCGGTCAGTGTAAGTCCTCCGGTTTCATGATCGGCGGTTACCACAATAAGTGTTTCCTTGTCTTTTGCGGCAAATTCGAGCGCTTTACCAATCGAGCGGTCAAAGTCGAGCATGTCTTCGATCACATAAATGGTACTGTTTGCATGGCTTCCCCAATCAATAGCAGAACCTTCCACCATTAGGAAATAGACTTTTTTGTTGTTGGTTAAAATATTGATGGCGGTTTCGGTGGCAACCGGCAACATATCACCCCGTTCGGCTAAACGCGGGTTGTGCATCTCTGCTGTTAAACCGGCCAGTTTTCCACTTTTCACCGTGGCAATTTTGTCCATATCCGTTTCAACCCGGTAGTTTTTTTCTGCCAGATCTTCCAAAAGGTTGCGGCCGTCTTTGCGTTTGGTAAAGTGGTTCATTCCACCGCCGATAAACACATCGATATCGGTTTTCAGGAAGTCGGCTGCAACATTCTCGTACTTGCTTCGCGAAGACTGATGTGCAATAAAAGAGGCCGGAGTGGCATGGGTAATGGCCGAAGTAGACACGAGTCCGGTGGACAGATTTTTTTCCTCTGCCATTTCAAGAAGCGACTTTACAGCCACTGTGTCTTTGTTTACCCCAAGGCCGCCGTTGTATGTTTTTACTCCACACGCCAGCGCTGTTCCGCCTGCAGCAGAATCGGTTACATAGTCGCTGGCTGATTGTGTTTTAGAATAGCCGTTGTATTTAAAATTATTCAGAAAAAGCTTTCCGTGATTGGCCGTAAGAGCTGCAAAAACATGCGATACGCCCATGCCGTCGCCAATCATAAAAATTACGTTTTTGGGTTTTTTCGCCTTAAATTTATGCGGATATATTGTTACGTCATAGGCTTCTCCTCCCAGGTACGTTTTTTCTTTGTCTTCTGACTCGGCTTTTAGATATTCGTCCTGTGCCGAAGCAATCCATACCATGTTTGCCAGTACAAACAGTAAAAGTATTTTTTTGAACATGCTTATAGTTTTATAAAATTGTTGCGAAACTATTTAGTTTTTTTGATAAAACCGTCAAATTATGTTACAAATTAGATAAACTTTTGTTAATGTTCACCTGAATTTTTCCAGTTCGCTTTTATCAAAGTCCTGATTTAATACAAAAGTTGTGCCTTCGTTGGTCGTCCTGATTTTCAATACATCAATCACCACAAAGTTGCTTAAAATGTCGCCCGCCTTTTTCCGCGAGAGCTGGGCCAGTCGCATGTATTTTGAAAAGGAAATGCTGTCGTTGTTCTGGAGGTATTCAATCAGGAGGCGTTCATCTTCGGAATAGGAAAAACACACACCGGTAGTGCTGTTTTCTTTTTTCCAGGCTTCAATTTGTATGCGGTGTGCCAGAAAGTTTTCATCGCCAATACGAATATAGGCCAGCCATTTTCCGTTTTCATCTTTAGCGAAATACGGTTTTTTATCACCCTTTTCAATGCCAATTTCGAGCACCGTTTTCCCTTCAACATGCCATTGGCGGGTGGTAAAATTAATCGCCGGGTTGCTGTATATTTTGGCGGCCGATTCAATCATGTAAAATTCTTCGTCAGAACTTATCCCGGCTATTTTGCCATTGTCTTTTACTCCGATCAGCAGTCGGCCACCGTTGGTGTTGGCAAAAGCTACGAGCGATTTCGCAATCTTTTTGGAGTCGTTGATGCAGAACTTAAAATCCTGCTGCTCGTGCTCGCCCTGTTCTATCAACTTGTAAAGGTATCTGCTCATCTTGCCAACTCCCAACAACTATGTGGCCCGATTGTTTTATTTCAGCCACTCAAAAGTAATATAATGATCCTGGTTCATCCCCAGGTTTTCGTAGGTACGGTGAGCCGAGTGATTCGATTTATCAGCATAAAGCCGTATGCCATGCCATTCGTCCGAACTCAGCACCATACTTTTTATGTGTGCGTACATACTGCGGTAAACACCTCTTCGCCTGTAGCGCGGCATTACATACACCGATTGAATCCACATGATGGTGCCATTGCGCCAGTCGCTCCATTCAAAAGTGGTGAGCAGCGAAGCCACTACTTCTCCATTGATCTCGGTCACAAAATAACTTCCCTTTTTGGAGTCTCTCAAAACAGCTTCCACGCCTTGCTCTACCTTTGACAGTTGAAGCTCAATTCCTTCCGTTTCGTGGGCCATAGCCAATTGAAACTCTACCAGTCTTTCATGGTCGTCGATGGTTGCCTGTCTTACTTTCATAGTTTTTAGTTTTGATGATCTAAAATAGCTATTCCTTGCCAATTCAAACAAGAGACAAGTCATGAAACGCGATTTCTTTCCACTTTCTTTGCGACTTCTCCTGGATTGTTTTTTTGTTTTCCGAATTATTCATTTTTTTTACTGAAAAATATTCATGAAAATCATTGTTGCATCCCAAAATCCTGTAAAGATCAATGCTGCATCCGAAGGTTTCGGGGCCTTTTTTGATCCTGTAACTGTGACGGGTGTTTCAGTAGAATCCGGTGTTTCGGATCAACCAATGAGCGACGAAGAAACACTGGACGGTGCCCGAAACCGGGTTGCCAATGCCCGAAAACAGTTTCCCGAAGCCGACTTTTGGATTGGGATTGAAGGCGGGCTGCACCGTGAGAAAGAAGGTTTGGTAGCCTTTGCGTGGGTGGTTATTTCCGACGGATCGCAAAAGGGCGAATCGCGAACCACCAGTTTTTTACTCCCTCCCAAAGTTGCTGTTCTGATCGATAGCGGCTACGAACTGGGCATTGCCAACGACATGGTTTTTAAACAACACAATTCGAAGCAAAAATCGGGTGCTGTAGGATTACTGACCGGTGATAAAATAGACCGTACGCAATTGTACCGCCAGGCTGTGCAGCTGGCCCTTATTCCTTTTCTGAATAAAGAACTCTACCTGCCTATTTCCCAGTGATGCGGTCCATCACTTCTTCAATCTTGATGCGCTCTTCGGGCAGAAGAACCAACTGAATTTTTTCGTTTTCCAGCTTCTGACTGACCATGGGGCCAACTTCTCCGGTGATAATAGTTGTTACGCCTTGTTCTTTCAGGTATTCTACCAGTTTAACACCTGTATGTTCTGCATCCAGACAAGGATTTTCCTGAATGGAAAAAGCACTTTTTTCAGGATCAAAAATGACAACGTTGAGACATTTTCCAAAACGTAGATCCAAAAACGATTTTTCGGTTTTACCCGATGAAGTTATAGCAAACAGTTTGCCCATAGTCGAAAATTTTAAGATGTAATAATAACAATTGAAATCGAAAAAGGCTCAATTGAGTGGGGAATTATTCAGTTCTTCCCAGTATTCAACAGCTCTCCGGGTGTGAGGAATGACAATGGTTCCGCCCACCAAATTGGCAACCCCGAACAGCTCAAAAATTTCTTCGGTGGTAACTCCCTGTTCGTAGCATTTCTCCAGGTGGTATTTAACGCAATCGTCGCAACGCAGCACCATCGAAGTCGCCAGTCCGAGCATTTCCTTTACTTTCGTACTTAAGGCACCTTCCTGGTAGGTAAGCGTGTCGAGGCTGTAAATGCGCTTCATTACTTTGTTGTCCGAAGCCAGAATTTTTTCATTCATTTTTGCCCGGTAGGCATTGAATTCATCTACTAATTTCCCCATGGTCTTATTTTGATATATCTCCAATTAACGTAGTTTGTGTGCAATCGTTCACGGTAATTTTAACCAGGTCGCCTTTTTTATAATTATACCTGGGAAATACCGCTACTTTGTTTTGCGAAGTCCGGCCAAACAGCATTTCGTCCGATTTTTTTGAAGTGCCCTCCACCAATACTTCAACGGTTTTGCCAATGTCGGCCCGGTTGTTTTCGATCGATATTTGATTTTGCAAAGCGATCACCTCGTTCAGCCGGCGTGTTTTTACGTCCTCCGGAACATCGTCGTCGAGCCGTTTGTCCGCGTAAGTTCCCGGGCGTTCCGAGTATTTAAACATGAACGAGCTGTCAAAACGAACCTCTTTCATCAATGAAAGTGTTTCCTGGTGATCTTCTTCAGTTTCGCCACAGAACCCGGTAAAAAGGTCGGTGGTTACGCCGCATTCCGGAAGAATCTCACGTATTGCCTGAATGCGTCCCAGGTACCACTCCCGGTCGTATTTGCGGTTCATGGTTTTTAATACATTCGAGCTGCCCGATTGTACCGGCAAATGAATGTGTTTGCAAAGGTTTTCGTGTTTTGCCATGGTTCGCAACACCTTGTCCGACATGTCTTTCGGGTGTGAGGTGGTGAAACGGATACGCATGTTGGGATCCACTTGTGCTACCATGTCGAGCAAGTCCCAGAATTTTACCGGTTTGCGTTCTCCTTCGGGTAGCCACATGTACGAATTTACATTTTGCCCGAGCAGGGTTACTTCTTTGTAGTTTTTTTCCGATAAATCGCGGACTTCGTTTAAAATGTCCTGCGGATCACGGCTTCGCTCACGTCCCCTGGTGTAGGGGACAATACAATAGGTACAGAAATTATTGCATCCGCGCATGATGCTTACAAAACCCGAAATGGCTTTGTCGCCAATCCGGACAGGGGTGATTTTGTCGTAGGTTTCAATGGTGGAAAGCTCTACGTTTACTGCCGTTTGCCCGTCGTTCACTTTGTCAATTAAATACGGAAGATCGCGGTAAGCATCGGGACCGGCCACCAAATCAGCCGCTTCCTTTTCAATGAACTCGTTACCAACTCTTTCGGCCATGCAGCCCAAAACCCCGACAACCAGGTTTTTTTTCTTCTTTTTCAGGCTTTTGTAATGCGCCAGTCTTCCCCAGATACGTTGTTCGGCATTGTCGCGTACCGAGCAGGTATTTAAAAAGATTGTATCAGCTTCTTCGGCCGATTCCACCAGTGTGTATTGTTTTTCCTGTAGTATGGCGGCTACTACTTCGCTGTCTGCCACATTCAT
>JBKDZK010000249.1:0-11869 GCA_047971205.1 Draconibacterium sp. | reverse complement strand
GGTTACGCGGTTAATTTTGTTCGCCTTACACGCGAGCAGCAACAGGAAGTACTGACTCGTTCGTTCCACGAAACTCTTTAAGAACACGCTCAAAATAGAATAGTACACATGCTGCCGGCTTTAAACCCGGTAGCATGTTTTTTGTTTTTAAAGAAATATGTCTCAAAACCAGGAAACTCTTACTGTACATTCCATCGAATCGTTTGGTACGCACGACGGGCCGGGAATCAGGCTGGTGGTTTTTTTACAGGGCTGCAACATTCAGTGTAAATATTGCCAGAATCCGGATACGATTGCCTTAAAAGGTGGCATACCAACCGAGATCGACAGCCTGGTAAAACGCGCTAAAAATATGCGTACTTATTTTGGCGACGATGGCGGGGTCACGGTTTCGGGCGGAGAACCCATGTTGCAAAGCAAAGCGTTGATTCCTTTTTTCGAGGCATTAAAAGCCGAAGGCATCCATACCAATATCGACACCAACGGCCTGGTGCGCACAGCCGAAGCACAGTATTTACTGGCTGATCTGGCCGATCTGGTGATGTTTGATGTGAAAGGTACCAGCGATGAAGCCTTTAAATCGATTGTTGGGGCGAAAGGCCTTGATCGTTTACTGGCCAATATCGATTTACGCGAGCAAAGCCAAAAACCGTACTGGTTGCGTTATGTACTGGTTCCGGGCTATACCGACAGCGAGGAGTCGCTCGACTGGCTTATTCAAACTTTTGCGAAAAAGCAATTCCTGGAGAAGATGGAGATTTTGCCTTACCATAAACTGGGAAAATACAAATGGGAGTCGCTGGGCATGGAATACGAATTCAAAAATGTAAAAGAAAATACACCCGAACAGATCGAAAGGGCATTTGAAAAGCTAAAGCCGTATTTTCGTGAGGTGATGGTGAAGTGAGGGAAGCCGGAAGAACGAAGAGAGTAGACAGTTGGCAAAACGGCAATTGGCAAAGAAGCTACAAGCTGCGAGCCAAGAGTTGCTTCGTGCTCCGTGCTTCAAACTTCCAGCCGGTAGAAATCATTAGGATTACAGATTAATTAATCAGCTACAAAAAGGTAACCATAGAAGAACGAAAAATCATGAGTTTATATTCGCCAAAAGAAATTATCAACGAAGCCGGGAGACTGGCGATTGCAAAAGACAGTTATTCTGCATCAAAAATATTGACACTGGCATTTTTGGCCGGAGCATACATTGCATTTGGAGGTCTGCTGGCAATTTTGGTTGGCGGCGGTGTTCCGGGCATTGGAGCCGAAAATCCGGGTATTCCGAAATTCCTGATGGGAGCGATGTTTCCCGTTGGACTGATGATTGTGGTAATGGCCGGTGCCGAACTTTTTACCGGTAACAATGCTTATTTTATGCCCAACGTACTAGGAGGAAAACAACGCTGGACGGCTCCTCTTCGAAACTGGTCGCTGGTTTATGTGGGTAATTTTATCGGTTCAGTGTTTGTTGCTTATTTTCTGGTGCACCTCACGCATTTGGTATCTGCCGAACCGTGGATCGATACGGTGAAAAGTATGGCTGTTTCAAAAACATCGAACCCGTTTTTTACCACTTTTCTGAAAGGAATTGGCGCCAACTGGCTGGTTTGCCTCGCTCTGTGGATGGGCATGTCGGCACAACACACCAGCGGGAAAATTCTGGGAATCTGGTGGCCGGTAATGGCTTTTGTTACCATGGGGTTCGAACACAGTATTGCCAATATGTTTTTTATACCGCTGGCCATTTTCGAGGGTGCTGAACTTTCCTGGGCTACGTTTATCGTTAAAAACCTGATACCGGCAACGCTTGGAAATATTGTTGGCGGCGGCTTTTTTGTAGGTACACTGTATTGGTATGCTTATGCTAAAGAGAGGTAGCTTTTTAATTTTTGGATTTACGGAGGATCAGTTTAATCTAATAATTCCCCTTGGCTATGCCATGGGGTTCCGCTTTTTCTCCCTCATTGAGGGGAGATGTCAGCCTCTATGGCTGACAGAGGGGTGAAATAAAGAAAATACGATTTTCAGCGATTTAGCTGAAATGAAGTTGGCGTAATACTCCTTGGCTTTGCCACGGGGATAGTCAACTTCAAGAATTTTCTTTATTTTTGAGGTAGAGCAAATATTTTCTCGCTCCGCTGCGACCTACTTTTTTGCCTCGTTTTTGTGTTAAAACAAGAATGAAAGCCTCCGGCAGGGAAAAGAAGAACAAGACTACAAAGTTATTTCGCTTCAGTCCACTATATTTTCAATGTGATTCTTGCAAAAAAAAGCTCGGGAATTATTTTTTTGCAAAAAAAAATCGTCACCCAAGCTAAAGTCGGGAGACGATTGAATGCATCTGTTTAGTTTATTGCGCAGGCTGTATTCTTCCAACTTCCTGATCCAGAAGAAACAAACTCCGCCCTTCTAGTCCAACTATATCAATGCGGTCTAAAATGCCTTTAAACAAGGCTTCTTCCTCATGTTGTTCAGACACGTACCATTGCAGAAAATTAAAACTGGAATAGTCTTTTTCCGATAAGGTAAGGTCAACCAGATCATTAATTTTTTCTGTTACCAACAATTCATGTTTGTACGTTTGCTCAAATACATCTTTCAAACTATCAAACTGGGGTGGTGGAGCTTCAATGGAACTAACAATTGCCATACTGCCTGTTTCGTTTATGTAATCGAACAATCGATACATATGTTCCAGCTCTTCCTTACTGTGCTCTCGCAAGAAACGGGCAGCCCCATTTAATCCCTGCTCGGTACACCACGAAGACATTGCCAGATAAAGGTTTGAAGCATAGTGTTCGGCGGTTACCTGTTCGTTCAGTTTCTTGAGTACATTTTCTTTTAGCATGAGTATGTTTTTTTTGATTTATAGATTATTAAGTCATACGTATAAACCTGAAAAAAGATGTAATCCGAAAATAGAACAAGAGGCTGTAAGATTTTAGCTTTCATGAGAACGAACATTTTTTATGATAAGCCGAACAAACTCGTCTACTTCAAATCCACCGCGTTTGGCAATCATCTCAAGTGTGGCAATGTTGCCCATAGTATTGAAAACCACCGGGTTTTTCAATTGTTTGAATTTGGGGTTTAGCTCGATCAGATAATCACGCAAAAAGGGATACTTTTTAAGAAGAGGCGCAATTACAGAGTCTTTCGTAATCTCAAAATTACCATCTTCTTTCTTTGCTTCAGCCTCAGTCTTTTCTTCGCCCTTTTGCTCATTGTCCCAGGTAAGCAACTTGCACGAACCTTTAAGGCTGCGGATGTGCGTAACATCCTGCATCATTTCCAGCACCCCGCGGAACACGCCGTTCTCGTCGCGCACGGCATTGTAAATAATGTAAATGAATTTGTCGCCCATTTCGAGCCAGAATTCGGCTTTGTCCTGTTTGCCCTCGCGAAACGCTTCGATGATGGCCTCTACTGTTGCCACGCTTTCACGCGGGTGGCAGTTTTGCACTTTCCGGCCAATGACCCCCGCACTGCGCGGAAAAACACGGTGCTGGGTATCGCTGTAAAATTTCACTACATCGTTTTCATCCACATACGAGAGGTCGACTTGCAAGTGCTTGAAAACGAGGTTGATTTGTTGCAGGGTTAGTTTTCCCATCGCCACATCGAACACTTCGCCATCAGCGGCCTTTTGGGCAATACCGTGTTTGGCAAGCACGGCGGCCAGGTCGCTCAATAAATCGACCGGCTTCTCTACTGCCGTTTCTTGTTCCAGCTTCTTTTTTCCGGCTGGGTTAAACAGAGGTGGCGTTTCAATCAGGCAGTAGCCAATTTCATCATCGCTGATACGCATTTTCGCAAATTCCTCTTCGCTCAAAAGTTTCAGTGAAGTGGGGTAAAGAATTTCCCGTTCTTTTTCGAGGATGTCGCGCACCAGATGAATGACATTGTGTTGCGCTTCCATGAACTTTTTATCTTTGTCTTCTTTCAACAAAAGAAAAGCGGCTTTTACGGCATCGCGTACGCGGTTGTCAAAAGTCCACATCACGGTTGAAGGGCGGTCGAAACCTTTTTGCTCCAGTGCCGAAAACAACTGGTTTTGCTTGCGGCTGAAATGGATGTTTATCTGGTTAAGTTTTTCGTACAACTCAAGCCACTCGTTTTTGATGAATTTGCCTTGCAATTTTTGCTCCATCCTCGCCACCACTTTTTCCAATTCGGCAGCTTCGCTGGCATATGTTTGAATGGGGTGACCGGGCGGCAAATTCAAATCGTCTTTTACCAGTACATCCTGGAATATTTCAATAATGTCGTCCATTCCTTCCACCATCGTTTCGTCGGTAATACCGTGCTCCAGCATCTGTTGTTCGCCGTAGGCAAATTCCTCGGGCGTTATTTTGTCGAACGATTGATTGACCAGTTTCTTTGCTTCGGCAGGCTTTAGTTCACCTTTAAATACCTTCAATTTGATGTCCATGATTTTCCCCATTTTTACCGGGTCAAGTTCAAGGTGCTGTTTCATCTCAGAATCAACCCCTGCGGGGAAAAACCAGGCGTGGAAATCTTCCGGGCCTTTTTGTTCCACTTTTTTATCGAAGCCGCGTTTTTTCATTAACTCGTACAAAGGGAACGGTTCAAACTCTTTGATGATGTGCAGGCCTTCGCCAGGCTGTAGTTTTTGCAGCGCATCAAGCACGCATTGCTGAAATTCCTCTGTTTTGCCGCGGCCATCAAGGATGGTGTATCTGATATTTTTACTCATGGAACGTTAGTTTCTATGTTAAACAATATTACTTTGCTTTAGTTCAGAAATGCGACACACAAGATAAGGAGCTTTTACTCTCTAAAAAATCACTAAAAGATGGGATTTTTAGAACAGTGTACTAAACTATCTACGGATTCCGAAATATTGCCATTGTTTGTTTGTCAGGTAGTTACGTTTCCTGTGTGGAAGTATGCCCTGCAGATGCGATCTCGGAAGGATGAAACAAACGTAAAGAGTAAAGTAATCAGCCGGTCAGTTTTTCACTGTTCAGCTTTTTTGTTTCGGCCCCCAGGTTAATTAATACCCGAACCTCGTTGTGTTCTACTTCAAAAATCCGGAAAATATATTCCCTGTTCTCCAGAAGGTTGCAAATACCTGTTGGCTTGCAATCGTTGATAATCCATAACGAATCGTTACTTCTCATCTTTTCCAGTCGGGGTAAAACTGTTTTAAGGGCTTGCGGCGGTGTAAGTCCGCGAACGTCGATCATATTTTTCGATTTCATAAGCGAGGGTTTGAAAAGAATACTTAGTTGTAACTGAATGGGAGGCGGACAGATTACCTAAAATCTGCCCACCAGCCCTTTCATCGCTCAACTCGATTTTAACCACAGAAAATCCTTAAACGATACAGGGTTTGGGGAAAAATGTCTCCTTTCCCTTTTTTTGCAAATATCGCCTACACCGGAGGTCGCGGTTATAGCCCGGCATAATCCCCAGAATAAAATCCTGTTCGGGCGTATAATTTGATAATGATATGTCGCCAAACGACTTGATAAGCTCCACGCAGTCGGCATTCCCAAAAAATATATTTACCTTATTCGTATTTACTTTTTGAATGTGATAGCAAATGCTGCGGCTCTTCAGAATTAATTCTGCTTCTTTGCTCTCGTTACGGCCTATGGTGTGCAATACCATATTGCGAACACCTTTTTTATATTCGTAAATGTGGTGAGTGAGTATTTGTAGGTCGGCAGAGCGAATATTGAAGTTTCGGCTTTGCAGCATGACTATCAACGGTTGGTTAAAATTCAGTTTTTATTTTTTCGAGCCAGGCATTTATACGTTCATCGGTTAAACCGTTTTGGTTGTCATTGTCGAGCGGAAGCCCAACAAATTTCCCCTCAACAACGGCAATAGAAGCATCAAATTCATAACCGGCCGTGTCAACCTGTCCAACAATCCGGCAGCCTTTGTCTTTAATTGCGTTGTAGATTTCGCCCATTCCATCCACAAAGGTATCTGGGTACATATCGGCATCTCCCAGGCCAAACAAGGCAATGGTTTTACCGTTTAAGTCGGCTCTTTCCAGCTCCGAAATAAATCCGGCCCAGTCGTCTTGTAAATCGCCCAGCCCCATGGTGGAGGTTCCAAGTATCAGGTTCGTGTAGTTATCCAGTTGAGTCGCTGGTTTACTGCCTACATCAAAAATATCAACCTGTAACTTTTGGGCCATGCGTTTGGCCGCCGACTCGGTGTTCCCGGTGTCAGAGCCGTAAAAAACTGCTGTTTTACTCATTTTTAGTTGTTTTTAATTTTAATAAGTTCTCGTTGTGCTGTTCTTCCTTTTTTTTTCTTTTTGTCCAGTCTTCCTGTAACATTTTGAAACTTCCGGCCATACGTATCACTAGGCATTGGTCGTTTTGCATACGGTTGATTAATATCATTTTAATTAAGGTTTGATGTAAATTCAAACTCTCCGGCCTTTATGATTTTTTGGTAAGGCGTGTAATTTTGCCGGAAACTCAACAAGCGTTTGAATTCCACTAATTCTTCGTTGTTCAGCAGAACGTTAAATTTGTCCCTGCTTATCGGAATTATTATTTTCCGCGAATAGTTGGAATGGGCATTTAGTCCTTCACAATATTTCCCGTCGATTTTAGATATGTCGTGCACAAAATTCCAGAAGTCTTCCTCCTTAAGATTAAAGTTCAGATTTTTGAACTCGATATGAAAGGCATTGCACGCGGGGCATTTGAAAATTTTGCCGTTTATTGTTTGAATCAGAATCTCCACTCTTATTTAGATTGAATTAATAAAAGCAAATTAAGCGGAAGAAACCCGAAGCGGCAATCCCAATTTTTAGGGGTTTTGCATAGTCGAGGAATCCCTTGAAAAAGGGGTGGTTAAAAAGTGCTATTCCTGATAATCTTCTATATTGATAATATTGTTGGAAATAGCATAAATGGTTAGCCCTGACTGACTTTTGATCCCTGTTTTTTGAACAATATTTTTACGATGACTGACAACCGTATGGACACTAATATTTAATTGATCAGCAATTTCTTTATTCGACAAGCCCCTGACCAGGAGCTTAAGCACATCGGTTTCCCTATGCGAAAGTTGTTCCCTGGAGGCCGGGTTATCCTGGTATTTTAGTGAAACCAGGTTCTGAAGCGTGCCGCTAATTGTTTCCGGCGAATCGGTTATCTGGATAACGGCGTCAAATGAATCAATAATCTCTCTTTCAAAAAAAGAATAAATAAGAGCTACCCAGGTAATATGACTACCTGTTTTTTTATAGGAACTAAAAGACTTAACGCCATTTTTTACAGTGTACGGATTTACAATTACCAGGTCAATTTTGATATCCCGTATTTTTTGAAATACCTCTTCCAAGTTTTCAAAATGGTAAATACTGTAATGCGCATCTCCGTTTCGTAACAGTATGTTAGACAAGCCTTCATAGATAATTGCCGAAGGTTCAATAATTGCGATATTTAGCCTGATTCTATCCAATCTGTTTTTGCCTTTCTATTTTTTTGATCAAAGGGATTAATATCGATTCTTCTATTACAGCATGTATTGTTAAATCGTATTCCAACTCAAAAAGAGCCACTAAGAGTTTCCTTCTTAACGAGCGATCATGTTTTAAAGGAATGTGTTTTAACAAAAGACTTTTTAGTTCTCCGAGTTTTGTTTCTATATCAGTATGATGATCCCGGTATTCTCCGGCAGAGAATTTGGTGTTTTTTGCCCCGGAGTGTTTATTATTCTGCGCCAGATTATTAAAATAAGGGAAGGCAATTACATCCTCATAATTGAGGTGCTCCCTTACTTCCCGCGAATATTCATTAAAAAATTTTTCGACTAACCTGATTTCAGTACTATTATTTTCCGAAAATAAGCAGCGTATATAATCACTGATTTCCGGAATCTTCTCATCCAGATAGTAACGGTGGCTATTTTTCAAAAAAAGGATGATCGATTTTGTATCGGATTCATCCAAAACTTCACAGTCAACAGGATGAAAACCATTGTACAAGTTTGCGATAGACAAGAAAACATGTGTACCAATCTGGTTTTCCCCGCATATTTGGTCCACGCTTTTATCGCGTACAACAATATCAATATCAAAATGCTCCAACATTAACAACAACGAAAAGTTTTCGAAGATTAAATCCGACATTTTCATATCGGGTTTAATGAATGTTTTTTTTGTCTGGTACATGCTTTCTGCTAAAATATTTTCTACAAATATCACATTTATTCTGAAATGCTCCGAGATTAAAATATGATATGTACCCATATCTCATTTGACTTTACTAAGTAAAAAGGGAATTTAGTTGAAAACCATTTTTGAAATTTTTAGAAAGAAATTTTTGACAGAAGTATGACTCTTTCTTTTAATGGGGAAGAAAAAGTGGAACAAACTCAAGAGGGAGTAAGCAACTTTTAGTTGAATAACAGGTATTTATGATAGCTCTTTGGTTTTGACGAACCAAGGCTTGACACTCTTTCCCTCGCAATGCCAATATCGTGGAAAGGAGCTTTACAACAATATGCAGGCAGGCTTCACCGGTTGTATGAAACAAAAAAGGAAGTACTGGTTTACGACTACGTTGATGTTCGGCTTAGGATGTTGGAAAAGATGTATAATCGGCCACTTGCCGGATATGCATCAATCGGCTATCCATCAAAAGGTTGCTGTTATCGACCAAAAAAATACTTGGTACGGCAGCATCAACCTGCTAAGTTATGGCAACGCCGAAGAAAGCATTATGCGGATAGAAAGTTCGAACATTGCCAATGAGTTAATCAGAAGCATTGATTAAAAAAAGCACCTGTTGAAATCTTTTCCAAAACTCATCACTCACAAATAAAAAGCGATCTCATAATTTTCGTTTCTTCGAATGGAATTTCAAAAATTTTTATACCGATGGATTCACGAAATACTATAAACCTTCAAAAAGAAAAAATCAGCAAATACATTACTCCCGAAGAGCTGGCGCAGGGCGAAATTCTGTTTTACAATGGCGAGTGCCAGATTTTGTCGCAGTCGTCGGCATGTTTTGAGCTGCTGGTTTACGATGCGTCGTTGCCCGAACCTGCCGAATTTTCGATTCTTTTTGAAGAAGATGGCCATATTGTTTTTGAAACCAAATCGGGTGCTAAAGAGTGGAACCGCTATTCGTATGCCTGCCTGCTCGAGGTGGAAAAAGAGTTGCAACAGCTTGACCCGAAAACCCACGACGAACATAAAAAATACACCCGCGAAGGTATGATTAAGCGGGTGCTTGCCGAACGGATGCAAAAAGCTCTGAAAGCGGAATACCGCATAAAATGGGCCGATAATATTTATGGCGACCATATTTTAACCAACGAGCGGGGCATTAATTACCGCATTTTTTTACGCGATTTCGAGAACCAAACCGGTTACAGCGACAGCGCCGACGCCCAAATTAACAAACTGGGTACCACCAAACATATTATGTACGCCTTTGCCAGGTTGAACGAAAATGTGCGTTTAAAAGCATCGATGGGCAAAGAATTTCCGTTTGTGGAAATTTATTGCAACCCGCTGAACGAGTACAAAATCAGCTGGTATTACCCGCACCAGTTAGCCACATCGGAAAAGCTGCTGTTGACCAGATATTTTGGACAGAACCAGTACATTGAAGAGGAACAGTTGTTGGATTTCCTCGGTTTTTTCGATGAGGCGGAAGACTTGTCCACCATAAAAATACGCCCCGAAGTGCGGCAAAAAGTAGAAGCGGCCTACGAACAAAAATTGTTACACGATATTGCAGCAAAAAACACCGTCGATTTCAGCGAAATAAATGCCGAACTGTACCCTTATCAGAAAGAAGGCGTTGAGTTTTGCCTGTATAAAAAGAATGCCATTATTGCCGACGAAATGGGGCTTGGTAAAACGCTCCAGGCAATTTCCATAGCTATTCTGAAAAAGAAACTTTTCGGATTCAGGCATGCGCTGGTGGTTTGTCCGGCTTCGTTAAAAGAGCAGTGGAAAAAAGAAATTGAGAAGTTTAGCAAAGAAAGAGCTGTAGTTGTTCAGGGATTTCCCGACGAAAGGGAAAAGATTTACCACGATGCCGAAGAGTTTTTCCTGATTGTGAACTACGAAACCGTTTTGCGCGACCATCTGGCCATGAACAAAGCCGGTATCGATTTTCTGATTTTAGACGAAGCGCAACGGGTAAAAAACTTCGAGACCAAAACCGCAGACGCCGTAAACCGCATAAAAACGCAACACATACTGGTAATTACGGGTACCCCAATCGAAAACAAGCTCATCGATATTTTTTCGATTGTGTCCATTCTCGACCCTTGGTTTTTTGGCCCGCTTTGGGAGTTTTCGTACCAACATTGCCTGTTCGACCCCGAAAAGCCTAACAAAATAAACGGTTACTACGACCTGAAAAAGCTCAATAAAAAGCTCAATAAAATTCTGCTGCGCCGCGAAAAACGGAACGTGCTCGACCAACTGCCCAATGTGCAGCAAATTAATGTTCCGGTTGAACTTTCGCCCATGCAGGCCGACTACCACGCCTCGTACGCCAATGGAGTTGCACGAATTATCAGCAAAAAATTTCTCACTCCCTACGATCTGCAAATGTTACAATTACTGTTGACCAACATGCGCATGGTGTGTGATTCGACTTACCTGATTGACGAAGAAACCAACGAATCGCCCAAACTGGTTGAGCTTGAAAATATCCTGTTGGAGCAGCTCGACCTGAAAAATTCAAAACGAAAAGTGATAATCTTCTCCGAATGGGTGAAAGTGCATAAGCTCATCGGACGACTGCTGCGCGATAACAACATTGGTTTTGCTGAGTTGAATGGAAAAGTCCCGGTGAAAGCGCGTGGCGAGCTAATCCGCAAATTCGAAACCAACGAAGATTGCAATGTTTTTCTTTCAACCGAAGCCGGTGGCGCCGGGCTTAACCTACAAGTGGCTGACACGCTTATTAATTTTGAGCTGCCCTGGAACCCCGCCAAAAAGAACCAGCGCATTGGCCGCATCGACCGTTTGGGGCAAAAAAGCAACAAACTCACCATCTTTAATTTTATTACCCGCAATTCTATAGAACAACAAATTGCTGCCGGGTTGCTCGTAAAACAAAATCTCTTCGACGGGGTGCTGGGCACCAACGCCAATACCAATTTTGTAGATTTCTCGACCAAAGGGCGCTCGCAATTTATTCAGCAGTTAGAAGAATTTATTTCGAACGAAGAAACAGCGCCTGTTTATTTTGATGAAGAGGAAGAACAAAAATCAGCCGAAGTTGCCGATAATCAATCGCGTGAAAAACAATACGAATTAGACCTTTCTGGAGATAGCGGTGAAGCTGCCGAACCAACTGCTCAAGCCCCTGGAAAAGAATCGGGTACAATACCGCACACCCTAAAGGCGGAAGATATAGAGCAGGTTATGAACAACGGCCTGCAATTTTTGGCAGGACTATACAAAATGAGTACAGGCAAAGACATGGGCATAGAAAACAACCATATAGAGGTAAACAAAGAAACCGGCGAGGTGACTATGAAGTTTAAGCTTTTCTGAAAATTATTGGGGAATTGCCAATATTTCCATTTTGCCGAATGAAGTAATTCCTCATTTGCAAACTGACATTTTTGAATTGTCTGAAACTCTCCCAATAGCTTTAATTCTGCTATTAAATGGTTCGAATTCTGTACCGTAGGGGTCACCTTCTAAAAAAAGAGCTGAAGTTTTCTTCAGCTCTTTTTTTTCTCTGTGAAAGTCTCGCTGTAAACGACAGCAGTAATTTTAATCTAATAATTCCCCTTGGCTATGCCATGGGGTTCCGCTTTTTCTCCCTCATTGAGGGGAGATGTCAGCCTCTATGGCTGACAGAGGGATGAAATAAAGAAAATTCGATTTTCAGCG
>JBKDZK010000248.1:0-1672 GCA_047971205.1 Draconibacterium sp. | reverse complement strand
AATTATTTCGTTTTTTTGATGGCCCCGGATAAAAACTGTCCCCAAAACATCAAACGGAAGTGGGAAAAACAGAACCAAATACCTATAAGCCAAAAAATGATGGGTTTTCTTGCTGAGACTAAACACATATTTATAATCTCCAAGAAATGTTCTTATTTGTTCTGTTGTTGGATTTTGAAAAAGACTTCTGGTTGATGGGTCATCGGCATCAAGGAACAAAAATTCTTTACCTGTTAAAACCTCTTTCAATAGAGTTGTTTTACCAACTTGTCTTGCGCCTACTACAATAATTGCTTTTTTACTATTGAATTTATCTTTTATAGTATTTTCAATTGTTCTTGTAAACATTTTTTATTCTCAGAAGTAGTTTATAATACTGTAATGACCAAAACTTATAATAAATAGTCATTATGCTGTCGACTTTTTGTTCTTTTATGCTTGTTCAGAACTATCAGGCAACATCGTCATTGACATCTGGTGTTTGATGGAGAAGGAATCTGTCGGTCTATAATTATTTTTTACCGGACAACAGTAGTTTATACAATAAGTTTGAATTGTCCTTTAACTGTGAAGAGGCATAAGATTTCACAGGTGAATTGGTGATATTTCTGATAAATGATTGATATTCAACGCAACCTTTTGCCGGGTATTTTCATCTAAGTGATTAAAAAACCATTTTTTATGAAAAAGCTAATCCTGATCGTATTCTTGGGGACTTTGTTTCTGACCTCCTGCAAAAAAGATGATTTTACCTACGATTATCCGGATGTGAACAAGCTTCTCATATCAGTAACCAGAATAGATGGCGATACCGAATACAGTACCAATTTTAAATACGATAGCTTAAACCGCCTGGTGGAAATACAAACCATCTTCCCGGAAGACCTGATTTTTACGGATTCATTTTATTACAATGATGAGGGACAGTTGTTTAAAAAGGTAAGTGGAGATTATGTAACTACTTATTCATATAATTCGTCCGGCCTCTTGACTGAACAGATTGTGCATTATAAATCTCAGGACAGCAACAATGAATGGAATGCAAAGACGGAATACAGGTACAAAAATGGAAAAATAAGCAAGGGAATTGAATATTCTTCCGAAGGAGAAGTATTGCACTACATAAGTTATAAATACGACGCACGTGGAAATACGTTGGAAAAAATAGTACGTCCGGCTGACGGATCGGATATAAACCTGATCGAAATTAAATTCAAATACGATACAAAAAACAACCCCCATGCTGTTTCCTGTTTAAGCATGTTGAATGGATACAGTTTTACGCAGAATGTCGATATTAAACAGGTTAACAACCCGGTTTATTCATCGTACTCCAATATGGTGATGAGCAGTTTGCCGCCCGAGTACAAGATATCGTATGAATACAATGTAGAAGGTTTGCCGGTAAAAGCAGTAATGAATAATGTCCGTTTTTCGGGACAGGGACCGGTTAATGTTGTTTTTGAATACCGGGATATGGCGAAATAATAGCATGTTGACTGTTAGATAAAAAAAGAACCGCTCTGTTAAAGAACGGTTCTTAGTATCGGATGATTTAATCTAATAATTCCCCTTGGCTCTGCCATGGGGTTCCGCTTTTTCTCCCTCATTGAGGGGAGATGTCAGCCTCTATGGCTGACAGAGGGGTGAAATAAAGAAAATTCGGTTTTCA
>JBKDZK010000247.1:0-2327 GCA_047971205.1 Draconibacterium sp. | reverse complement strand
TAGCCGCCCGCCAGCTTTGCCAGCTAACCGTCAACAGGGCAATTCCCAAAGCCAGCAAACCGGCGAGGGCAAAGATCCACCAGCTTAGGGTGGTTTTGTAGGCAAAGTTTTCTAACCATTTGTTCATGGCGTACCATGCTATTGGCGTGGCAATTACAAAGGCTATGGCTACCCACTTAACAAAGTCTTTATTGAGCATGGCCAATATTTCGGAAACTTTGGCACCGTTTACTTTTCGGATGCCGATTTCTTTGGTTCTGCGTTCCATTACAAAAAAGGTAAGACCAATTAAACCCAAACACGACAATAAGATAGAAACAAGTGTGGTGTACGAAATTATTTTCTGGAATTGCCGGTCTTTTGCGTACTTTGCTTCCCATTTTTTATCCAGGAAAAAATATTCCATTGGAAAATCAGGAGAGAATTTATTCCACACAAGCTCAACCTGTTTCATTGTATTTTTAAACGAGGCAGAGTTCAAGTCATTTAATTTCAGGTAAATTACATCATCGAAATTTCCAGAGCTCATAAAGCCCGCCGCTCTAACCGGCATATGTAGCGATTCGAAATTATAATCCTGAACAATCCCCACAACCCGGCCATTTTCAGGTTTTGAAAATTTAAGCCTGGCTTCATTTATATCGTCCAGGTTAAATTGTTCTTTTGCCGTTTTGTTAAATATGAATTCCTGTTTTGTATTTGAATTATCATTAAAACTACGCCCTTCATTAAGAGGAATTCCGAAAAACCGAAAGAAATTTGGAGCTACGCTTAACTTAGAGAAGCTAATGTTCTCCTCTACCCCCTTGTTAATTATATCCCTCCCCCAATTCTGGTCGTTTTCAATTAAAACATTGGCCGAATAAGTTATCCCTGCAATGTTTGGTATTTTCCCTATTTCATTCATAAATGCCTCTGCCTTTTTGTATAAAGCATCGTTGGTAAAGGCGTAAACAATGTTGCCCTTTTCAAATCCCAACTCCTGGTTTTGCAAGTATTTATTTTGCTTATTAACTAACAGAATGGAGGCAATAAGCGCAATGGTTACCATAAATTGAAAAACCAACAGCCCGTTGCGCGATTTGGTCGATCCATCCTGGCTACCCTGTTTTTTCAATAAAGTAAGTGGTATTTTTTTGCTGAATAAAATGCCCGGAACTACACCAGTTATTACAATCATAAAAACAAATAAAACAGCCATTAAAAAGATGTGATGAGGTTGAAAAATTTCAGAAAATTCCAGATTCAGTGATGTCAGGTTATTAAATACGGGCAGTAGCAGGCTGATTAACAGGATGGAAAATACACCCGACAAAACCACCTGTATAAATGATTCGGCAGCAATCATTTGGATAATTCTGCTCCGGTTGCCACCCAGCATTTTTATAATCCCGATATTTTTATTCCGCTTTTCGCGCTGGGCTGTAACCATATTGATGTAATTGATACATGCCAGCAGAAGTATTAAAATACCGGTGACCCCAATTATTGAAACAGTTAAGCGGTTACCATGCTTTGTAAGGTACATCTCGGGAAGATTGAAGTAAACTTCTGAAAACGGGAACAACCCCAATTTAAAGTTTTCTGCCACCCACGCCGGGACATCTTTTAACGAAATGCTGCCAAATTCGTCCAAAACCTGCGCTGGAGAAACATTGTTGTTAATCCGCACAAAAGCCCGGTAGTTGCACGTCCCCCAATGGTTCATATTGCTTACATACCAATCAATTTTATAATTAGTTTGAAATGAAAGCACCGCCTCAAAGTCCCATGAAGAAGTTGAGGGAAAGTCCTCTATTACAGCAGTAACTTCAAGCAATTCGTCTTGCAAATAGGTTGAATTGTAGATTAATGTTTTTCCAACCGGATTTTCGTTGCCAAATAATTTTTCGGAAAAAGACCGGGTAAGCACCACTTTATTGGTGGTGCTCAAAGCTTCGGCAGGGTTCCCATAAACGGGCTCGAAAGCAAAAACACGAAAAAAGCAGGAATCAGCTGTGATCATTTTTCCCGTTTTAACCGACTTCTCCCCAACTTTTAGGAACACCTGCGGAGACCAGTCGGCCGAACAATAAGTGATTTTGTCGAGTCCAGGGGTTTGATCTTTAACAAGGTTAATTTCCTTTTGCGAAAAAGAAGTGCCTCCATCATTCATCAGGCAATAAACCTTATCGATATTCGGAATAAAACGGTCGATACTATTTTGGTTGATAACAAAAACAAAAATGAGCAGGCTAACCGATAAACCCACCGTAAGCCCCAAAATATTTAAAGCCGTTACGCCCTTGTTTTTCGCCAAACTTCGTATTATCAGTTTTATGTTATTA
>JBKDZK010000246.1:0-10564 GCA_047971205.1 Draconibacterium sp. | reverse complement strand
GATGGTTGAAAAAGCGCTCGATTCGGTAAGAGAGAAACTGGATTGTGAATACGGAATTGTGCTGAATAATCCGGCTTTCACAAAGTATTACATCGAATATGGCGAGATTTCAAGTTACCCGGCCGGATACAAGGAAAACGCGGGTATTTTTTGCCACAACAATCCTTGGATCATGATCGGCGAAACCGTTCTGGGCCGGGGCGATCATGCCTGGGAATACTTCAAAAAGATTTGCCCGGCCTATCTGGAAGACATTAGTGAACTTCACAAAACGGAGCCGTATGTATATGCGCAAATGATTGCCGGGAAAGACGCTTTTAAACCCGGCGAAGCAAAAAATTCGTGGTTGACCGGTACTGCCGCGTGGAATTTCTATACCATCAGCCAGTACATTCTGGGAATACAGCCTCATTACGAGGGGTTGATCATCAATCCGTGTATCCCGCGCGATTGGAAATCGTACAAAGTAACCCGGAAGTTCAGGGGAGCAATCTATGAAATTGAAGTGCTCAATCCATTGGGAGTTTCAAAAGGTGTAAATAGGATTGTGGTGGATGGAGAAGTTTTACAGCATGGAAACCGGGTGCCTGTTTTACCGCGTGGAGTTCATAAAGTTGTAGTGGAGCTTGGTAGTTGACTTAAAATAAACTAAGTTCAAACAAGTTTCGGATTTCGGACTTTTCAGAAAAACCAAAATTTATACAACAGAATCAAATGAAGGTACAAGCGCCTATAAAAGTGTTTCTTGCAGCTTGCGTGCTTTTGCTGGCCGGCTGTGGTGGTAAAAAAGAAGCTCCAACTCCTTCCGGTGATATTCTGATCAACCAGGTTGGGTACATAACTACGGCTGCCAAATTAGCCTTGCTGCGCACTGGTTTCGATAATTTTCAGGTTAAAACAAAGGAAGGAAAGGTAGTTTTTGAAGGAGAGACAGGTCCCCTGGAATATTGGGAATTGTCAGGAGATACGGTTCAAGTGGCAGATTTCTCGGATTTGACCACTCCCGGGGAATACATTTTATGTGCAGGTGAAGAAGTTTCCTATCCATTTAAAATTGCCGATCGCTTGTACGGCGAGCTGGCTGATGCCGCGCTCAAGTCTTATTATTTTGCGCGTTGTGGTGTTGGTTTGGACAAAGCCTATGCGGGTAAATGGCACCGCAAAGCCGGGCATCCGGATACTACCGTATTGGTGCATGTTTCGGCAGTTGACGGTTACCGGCCCAAAGGAACCGTAATTTCGTAGGCAGGTGGCTGGTACGATGCTGGCGACTTTGGAAAGTACATTGTGAACAGCGGAATAAGCACCTATACATTGTTGCTGAGCAGCGAACTGAACAAAGCATACCATCAGTCACAAAACCTGAATATCCCCGAATCTGCAAATGAATTACCCGATATTGTTGACGAAACCCTGGTGAACCTGAAGTGGATGCTGACCATGCAGGATCCCAACGACGGGGGAGTTTACCACAAGCTGACAACCAAGAACTTTGTGGGATTTGTAATGCCTTCCGAAACAAATGATCAGAGATACGTTATTCATAAAACTACTGCTGCAGCCCTCGACTTTGCAGCAACGATGGCTTTTGCTTCGCGCATTCTACCCGAATACAATCTGACTGAATTGGCCGATGAAATGGCCGCAAGTGCACAGAACGCCTGGCAATGGGCGCTCCGGCATCCTGACGAGGTTTACGAACAACCGGAAGACATTAAAACCGGGGCTTACGGAGACAATAACTTAAGCGACGAATGGTTTTGGGCGGCGGCTGAAATGTATCTTTTAACGGAAGATATGCAATACCTTGAAAAGAGTAAGGAAAGCTATCAGCAACCAGGTACACCAACCTGGAGACAGGTAAATACGCTGGGAGTGATTTCGTTGCTGACTTCCGAAAAACGAGCTGATTTTTCCGATATGGAACAGGATTTTCTTTCGTATGCAGACCTTTTGCTGAGCAAGGAAGAAGAGTCGCCCTATGTTGTAAGCATTGATCGCTTTGCCTGGGGAAGTAACTCCGACGTTACCAACGATGGCCTGGTAAAGTTGATCGCCTACCGTTTAACGGGAGATGAAAAATATGTTGGATCTGCCAGAAATGACCTGGATTATATTCTCGGACGAAATGCAACGGGGTATTGCTTTGTTACCGGCTTTGGTTCCAAATCGCCAATGCATCCGCACCAGCGAATTTCCTCTGCCGATGGGGTGGAAGATCCCACGCCGGGTTACCTGGTGGGCGGTCCGAATACAAATGTGTTTACCGACTGCGACCAGGATAAAGTGCAGCGAAGTCAGTTTCCGGCCCGTTCGTATGTGGACGAGGAGTGCAGTTATTCCACCAACGAAACGGCCATTAACTGGAATGCGCCGCTGGTTTTTCTGGTTTCGGCATTGGATGCGATGGATCGGTAGAATGTTGGGGTTGGGAGAGAAAGAATATGCTTATCTGTTATCGAATGAGGGTTTTCTGTAGACTAAGGCAGTTGAATTAAATGATAAAATAAAGTAAGTTCCGTGTCCGTACACGATTTTCGTATTTTTGTTGTTAATTTCCCCAAAATTAGCTTATTTGTGAAGCTATAATTAAAATGAATTGAACCGATCTAAACGACATATTATCCTTTTGGGGTACGGGGTGCTGACAATTGTATTTTTCGCAATATTTCCTGTCGGCCTGGTTGCCCAATCAGATTATAGTTTTGATATTTTTACTCAGGAAGATGGTTTGCCTAATAATCAGATACAGAGTATTTTCCAGGATAGCAAAGGTTGGATGTGGATAGGGACCAGTCAGGGGTTGAGCCGGTTCGATGGTTATAGCTTTGTCAATTATATTCCGCAGGGTGGAGATTCTACCGCTATTTTGGGGAATCTGGTTAGAGTGATAAAGGAGGACAACAAGGGAAACCTTCTGGTAGGGACAGAAGCTGGCGGACTAAATATTTTTGACAGGGAACAGGAAATTTTTATAAAACCATTGCTTCAGCTCCCGGAGTTTCAGCACCGCGAGGTTTCGGTGAACGATATTATGGAAGACCAAAACCATCACTATTGGTTGGCTACCGATTTTGATATTTTGATTCTGGATTCGTTAAACCAGGTAAAACGTTTGGAACCGGCCAATAACGATGTTTCGCTGGAGGGTATTTTTATTCGCGAATTAAAATCAGATACTAGAGGGCAGGTGTGGATAGGAACCGATGAGGGCTTGTTTATGTACGATAACAAAAGTCGGTACCTTGAGTATTTTGATCTTCCGTTTGGCGAGGCTCAATACCGTCAAATCTGGGAAATCTATCTCGACAGAGATGGCCAGGTGTGGGTGGGGACCTACTCTGCTGGACTGTTTATCATCGATCCGGTAACAAAAAAATACCGGAAAGTAAACCTCGAACCCGAGCTTTCGCGAACCGAGACCGTGCGTGCCATTTCGCAGGGTATATTTGGTGAATACTGGATTGGTACCCGCGGTGGTTTGTTTAAATATTCGACGAAAGATGGCGTGAATCGCCTGTTTCGACACAACCAGCAGGAAGCCAGGAGCTTGTCGAATAATTCGATTCTTTCTCTTTATCACGATGCACATGGTGAAACCTGGATAGGGACGCGTGGTGGACTCAATCTGCTTGCCCGGAGTAAGCAGGTGTTTCATAACTATACCGCATTGCCGGGTAACAATCACTTTTTAAATAGCAGTATTGTCTATGCATTCTGGATCGACGATAAAGACCGGATATGGATTGGTACGGAAGATGGTGGAATCAATATTTACGATCCGAAAGAGAAAAGCTATGAGTACATCACTTCCGATGTGTCAAAACCCAACCCTATTTCGCAGAACTGTATAAAAGCTTTTCTTGATGATGGTTACGGAAAACTTTGGGTGGCAACCTATATGGGCGGTATGGATGTTATTGATCAGAAAACCCGTGTGGTAACAAATTATAAGGCTGATCCCGCTAACGATGGAAGCATTTCGGATAACCGAGTGTGGGATTTGTGCATGGACCAGGAGAAGAATATCTGGATCGTTACCGCTAGTGGCCTGGATTGTTTTGACCGGGCAAAAGATTCGTTTATTCATTACCCGCAAGTAAATGGGAACAAGAGTATTAGCTGGATAAAAGCCGATTCTCATGGCAATTTGTGGATGGGGAGCCCCGATGAATTGTTTATTTACAACCCTCGTAATAATTCAACAAAAAGCTTTGCAGAGCGTACGCGAACCGTGTTCGAAGACTCGGACAACCGGCTTTGGGTAGCCACAACCGACCGGGGAGTCGCTTTGTACTCTGCCGTTTCGGGCGCATTGAAATACTATAGCGAAGAGGATGGGCTGGCCAATAACCAGGCCTTGTGTATCCTGGAAGATAATAATCATCAGCTGTGGATTAGCACCTCTAACGGTTTGTCAAAATTCGACCCCGTTCAGGAGGTATTTCAAAACTTTACCAGTAAAGACGGTTTGGGGAACAACCAGTTTTGCTACGGAGCGGCCTGCAAAACCCGTTCGGGAGATTTGCTGTTTGGGACGATCGAAGGATTCAACATGTTTAACCCGCTAGACATTACAGACCTGAACATGGATGTCCCGCTTGTTTTTACTGACCTGAAAATTTTCAATAAATCAGTTCCTATTGCCGCAGGAAAGAAACCGGTGCTTACAAAAAGTATATCGGAAACCAGGCACCTGGTACTAAATTACACGCAGGATGTTTTTACACTGGAGTTTGCCGCATTAAATTATGTTAACAGTCAGAACAACCTGTATTCCTACAAGCTGGAAGGGTTTAACCGCGATTGGATTGGCCCGGCCAAAGACCGGATGGCTCCTTTTACCAACCTGAATCCGGGCGACTATACGCTTCGGGTAAAAAGAGTGCTGCACGGAAACCAGGCTGAAAGCAAGGAACTGCAAATAGCCATTACCATTTTGCCTCCCTTTTGGAAAACCAATTGGTTTATCTCGTTGATAATTGTTGCCATCCTTGCTTTGGTTTATTTACTGGTTCGGTTTTTTACCAACCGCGAGAAACTGAAAAATCAACTGGTGCTGGAACGGGTAAATGCACGAAAATTGCACGAGCTCGACATGATGAAGTTGAAATTTTTTACGAATATTTCGCACGAGATCAGAACTCCTTTAACATTGATAATTGGTCCGTTGGAAAAAATGCTGAAAGAGAAAAGCGTGACCACTGAGTTGCGCGACAACCTGAAGCTGATGCATCGAAATGCCGAAAACCTCAATAAGCTGATTAACCAGTTACTCGATTTCCGTAAACTTCAAACGGGCAACCTGAAATTAAATTTAACAGAAGCAGACATCGTTAGCTTTATTCGGAATATTGTCAATTCGTTTAATGATTATGCCCTGGAGAAAGACATAAAACTATCGTTTCATACACTTAAAAAGAGGTTGTTTGTTGCTTTTGATCCGGATAAGATCGAGAAAATTCTGAATAATTTACTCTCCAATGCCTTTAAGTTTACTGATGCCGGTGGCTCCATTTCGGTTAATCTGTCGTTGATTTTTGATTCGGAACACGATGATTTTACGGAAACCGGAGAGGAGAAACAATTCATCGAAATTAACATAAAAGATACCGGCAAGGGAATTTCAAATTCCAACCTGGAAAAAATATTTATGCGCTTTTTTCAGTCTGATGAGTCTGACCAGAATGCCGGTGCAGGAATTGGACTTTCGCTGGTAAAAGAATTGGTTCAACTGCACAAAGGCGATGTTTATGTTAGCAGTAAACCTGGGAAAGGGACAAAGTTTACCATTCGCATTCCGTACAATATGGCACAGGAAGAAGTCCGGAAAGAGTCGAAACAGGAAGTATTGATGAGGGAGCCGGAGAACGAGATGCAAAGCCAGGAACCCTCTTATGATACCCGGGTGATGTTGATTGTGGATGACAATGCAGATGTACGCCAGTTTATCCGTTCACATTTCAATACCTTCTATAAAATTTACGAAGCTTCCAACGGGGATGAAGGCTGGAAACTGGCAGTGGAACACATCCCCGACATTGTGGTGAGCGATATAATTATGCCTAAAACCGATGGATACGAGCTTTGCCGCCGTCTGAAAAATGACGAGCGAACATCGCATATTCCGGTTCTCCTACTCACTGCAATGCATTCGAAAGAGCACGAATTAAAAGGGCTTACCACCGGAGCCGACGACTATATTACCAAACCTTTTGATTTGTCGGTTTTGCAGGTAAAAGTCGATAATATGTTATCGATGCGCGATTTACTCAGGGAAAAATATACAGCAACTATGGTACTCCAACCAACCAATGTGGTGCTTTCCTCTCCCGACGAGCGTTTTCTGCAAAAGGTAATCGATGTGATCGAAGAGAATATTTCTGATAGTGAGCTTGACATCGAGAATTTTGCTGTCAAAGTTGGAGTGAGCCGGATGCAGCTTTACCGCAAGCTTCATGCACTAACCAACATGACAGTGAAAGAGTTCATTCGCAACATCCGCCTAAAAAGAGCTACCCAGCTTTTGGAACAAAAACAACTTACCATTTCGGAGATTGCTTACGAGGTTGGATTTAAAGATTTGTCACATTTCAGAAAGTGTTTTAAGCGCGAATATGGCATGAGTGCCACTGAATATCTCTCCCGTAAGATCGAAAAATAGCCTTGTCCGTTTCTCTTTGTCTATTAGTGTTCTTGTTGTTTGATTGTCAGTATGTTGATTGTGTTGTTGTTGGCTTCTGTATTCAATTGTGAGAAGTTCTTACCCGTATTTTGGGAATTATTTCGCGGTGCGGGAATCCATGCCCCAATGTTTGGGAAAATAAGGATGGAGGTTTTATCGCTTTCCTCTTAAATTGCACAATGTATGTCTTATGGATTGAACTATGAACGAAACGCGGCGCAACCTGAAAAAGATCAACCTGATTATTCTTATAGCGGGAATTATTTTTGTGTTGCTCCTGGTTTTTTTGTTGAACATAATGCTGAGATAGCAGAACGAACTAATAAACTTTATTCAAATCTAAATGATAAACTATGGTAAATTCTAACAAGAACAATCAGTACCTGCGCTGGAAGACTTATGTCCGCAATGCGCTGGTTTTGGTTTTTATCCAGCTTTGCTTTGCTGTAGCTGTATTTTCGCAGAATGTTACAGTAAAAGGTAAAGTTGCCGATGCCGGTTCCGGCGAAGAACTTCCCGGAGTAAACGTCATCGTGAAAGGAACCACCAATGGCACAATCACTTTTGCAGATGGAACTTATAGCTTGCAAGTGCCTTCCGGTTCAGTACTTCAGTTTTCTTTTATTGGATTTAAGGCGCAGGAGGTTTTGTTTACCGGGCAAACTGAGATAAATGTAGCCTTAGAGATGGAGTCTACGGAGCTTGATGAAGTAGTGGCCATTGGGTATGGAACTGTTAAAAAGAGAGATATAACCGGTTCTGTGGCATCAGTGGGGGGTGAAGCTTTGGCCGCCATTCCGGTAGCCAGTGCCGAGCAGGCCATAACCGGTAAACTGGCCGGGGTGCAGGTTACTGCTACCGAAGGATCGCCCGATGCTGAGATCAGGATCAGAGTTCGCGGAGGTGGATCCATTACCCAGGACAACTCTCCGTTATTTATTGTTGACGGATTTCCGGTTAACACAATCTCTGACATTGCACCATCCGACATTCAGACGATTGACGTATTAAAAGATGCATCATCAACAGCTATTTATGGTTCGCGTGGTGCCAATGGTGTAATCATCGTGACAACGAAAAGTGGTACGGCAGGTAAGACAACGGTTAGCTACAATGCATATTACGGCGTAAAAAAAATGGCAAAAACTCTCGATGTACTCGATGTTCCCGATTATATGAAATGGCAATACGAATATGCTGTCTTGGATAATGATGATGGAAACCTTGAGTCGTATGAAGATTATTTTGGTGATTATCAGGACATTGACCTGTTTGATAACCAGGTTGGAAATAACTGGCAGAAACAAACGTACGGTAGGACCGGGGAAGTGTTTAATCACGACTTAAGCATCAAAGGCGGTTCGCAGAAACTAATGTACTCCTTTAATTATGCACACATCGATGAGAGAGCAATCATGGTGGGCTCCGATTATAAGAGAAATAACCTTTCTTTGAAATTGAATAGTAATCCGACTGACCGTGTAAGTCTTGCTTTTTCGATGCGTTATGCTGATACAAAAATAAGCGGCGGTGGAGCAAACGAACAAAAAGAAGTTTCTTCTGCTGATTCCCGTCTGAAACACAGTGTAACTTTTTCTCCGGTTCCGCTCGAAGGTTTAACAAGCGATGCAACCGATGAAGAAGTGGCCAGTTATCTGATCAATCCGCTGGTTGCGGTGGCCGATAACGACCGGAAACAGGACCGGAAATCATACAACATGGCCGGGAGCTTCTCTTGGGAATTTATCGACAATGTAAAACTAAAATCTGAAGTTGGCTTGGATAACTATACCAACAACGATGATCGTTTTTACGGATTGACCACTTATTATATTAAGAATGCTCCTGCATCAGAAAATCAGGGAAAACCGGCTGTCCGATTAATAGACGGGAAACAGCAGCGGTTTCGGGCCACCAATACTTTATCCTTCGATTTTAAAGAGCTGTTAAGCGAAGATCATAGTCTGAATCTTTTGCTGGGGCAGGAATGGATAAAAACAGAATCAAAAGAACTGGAAACCATTGTTCACGGTTTTCCAACACTGTTTACTTCAAAAGAAGCATTTAAACTTACATCGCAGGGGAGCGCCTATTCGATCGATAATTACTATTATCCGGATGATAAACTGTTGTCGTTCTTTGGTCGTTTAAACTACGATTATAAGAGTCGTTACCTGTTTTCGGCCACGTTCCGGGCCGACGGTTCCAGTAAATTTTCTGAAGGAAACCGCTGGGGATATTTCCCGTCGGCAGCCCTTGCATGGAGAATTTCGGAGGAAAGCTTTATGGAGAACACTTCTTCATGGCTCGACGATCTGAAATTACGTCTAAGTTATGGTACTGCGGGAAACAACAACATCCCGGCCGGGCAGATGACACAGTCGTTTGTATCCAATACAACATCCTGGATCAGCGGTTTCGACAGTTACTGGTCGGCTTCCAAAACAATGGCAAATCCTGATCTGAAATGGGAAACAACTTATACCCGCAACGTTGGTTTAGACTTTGCTTTGTTGGATACCCGTTTAACAGGTACTTTCGAAACATACCTTAACAACACCAAAGACCTGCTGATTGAATTTCCGGTAGCCGGTACCGGGTATGATTCTCAATACCGGAACATGGGAGAAACTGAAAACAAAGGATTTGAAGTGTCGTTGAACTGGATTACTTTGGATAAAAAAGACTATGGATTAAGTTTTAATTTCAATATCGGGTTTAACAAGAACAAGATCAAGTCGCTTGGTATAATGGATGACTTTGGTGCATCCACCGGTTGGGCCTCTACCGAAATCGGTGATGATTTCTGGATTGCAAAAGGTGGTTCGGTTGGTAAAATGTATGGCTATTTGTCAGACGGACGTTACGAAGTTTCTGATTTCGTCGGATACGACGAAGATGACGGATGGATACTTAAAGAAGGTGTTGCCGACGCATCGCAGATTATTGGTGATTTACGGCCGGGTATGATGAAACTAAAAAATATCCAGGGCGACGATAACCTGGTAACCATTGATGACCGCACCATTATTGGAGATGCCAATCCGGCTCATACAGGAGGTTTTACCATTAACGGAAGATTGTATGGATTCGACATGTCAGCAGTATTTAACTGGAGCGTTGGAAACGATATCTACAATGCCAACAAAATTGAGTACACCACTGCAACTCCAAGGTACCAGTACCGGAACATGATTTCGATGATGCAGGACGGTGAAAGATGGACCAACATTGATCTGGTTAACGGAGAATTGGTAAATGACGGAAGTACATTAACCAGCATGAATGCCAACACAACCATGTGGTCGCCCTATATGAGCCGCTACGTATTTAGCGATTGGGCGGTTGAAGACGGTTCTTTCCTTCGCTTAAATACCTTAACGCTGGGGTATACACTACCTTCGTCGTTTACAAGCAAAATGAAGATCCAAAATCTGCGATTCTATGTAACTGGCTACAATGTTTTCATTCTTACCAACTACAGTGGTTTTGACCCTGAAGTTTCTACACGCAGAAAAACTGCGCTTACTCCGGGCGTTGATTACTCAGCTTATCCGAGAAGCAGACAACTTGTGTTTGGTTTAAATCTTAACTTTTAAAGTCTGATAACAATGAAAAACATTAAATATATAATTGGAATAGCACTGGCCTTATTTGTAATGGCCTGTAACGAAGATTACCTGGATGCGCCAACCCAGTCGTCTTTGGATGAGTCGGTGATTTTTTCTACACCCGACCTTGCAAAAGGAGCTGTCGACGGAATCAAGGTTTCGTTTGGGGAAACCAACTCATACCGTGGCCACTTTTTGCCCTGGTATGGAATGAATACCGATATCGAATGGTACAATTCATCCGATAGTCCCGGTGCTAACGCCGATC
>JBKDZK010000245.1:0-8028 GCA_047971205.1 Draconibacterium sp. | reverse complement strand
TACTAAAAGATTCCGGTTATCGCCGCTATAACGGAACAAACTACGAATGTATAATAGATGTTGAAGGAATTAAACCCAGCTATCAACCCGGCCACGCCCATGCCGATACCTTCAACTTTGTTTTGAATGTAAATCATCAGCCGTTTTTGATTGACACAGGTATTTCAACCTATGAATCCAATGCCATCCGACTGAAAGAACGAGGCACAGCTGCACACAATACAGTAACCGTTAACGAGCGCAATTCATCCCAGGTGTGGTCCTCATTTCGGGTGGCTCAAAGAGCCAAGGTTAAAGTCATAAAAGAAGAAAAGAACAAAGTTACAGCCACTCATGATGGGTTCCGAAGTATTGGAACAAGTCATCAGCGGAGCTGGCTGTTTAAAGAACAAACAATAAGGGTTGAAGATGTTTTAACCGGCCGTCAGACCAACGGGACGGCTTACTTTCACTTTAGTCCAGCCTTAAAGCCAATAAGAAAGAACAATGAAATTTGGATCGATGATACTTGTATAAAATTTGAAGGAGCTGAAACAATTTCACTGACTAAAGCACAACTTCCAGACGGATATAATCGCTCAGTTGATTACTGTAAACTCGAAATTGCTTTTCAGAACAAACTAAGCACCTTCATCAAAACCAGGGATTAATCAATCCTCAATCAAGCATCAAGTATCCTGAATCAAGTATCCCATATCAAAAAAACATGCATATATTATTTTTAACCGATAATTTTCCACCGGAAGTAAATGCTCCGGCAACAAGAACCTACGAACATTGCAAAGAGTGGGTCAGACAAGGAGCCAAAGTAACCGTAATCACTTGTTTCCCCAACTTTCCACAAGGGAAAGTCTATGAAGGCTATCAGAACAAACGAATCAGTCACGAAACCCTTGATGGGATCAAAGTGATAAGAGTATGGAGCTACATTACAGCAAACGAAGGTTTTATCAAACGAACACTCGACTACATCTCCTTCTCCTTTTCTGCTTTTTTTGCCGGCCTGTTTCAAAAAACAGACCTGATCATTGCAACTTCCCCGCAGTTCTTTACAGCACTGGCAGGCCGCACGCTCGCTTTCTGGAGAAGGAAACCATGGATTATGGAGGTTCGTGACCTGTGGCCAGAATCCATCAAAACCGTTGGCGCCATGAAAGACAACATCTTTATTCGGTATTTTGAGAAAGAAGAACTTTGGTGCTACAAAAGCGCATCTAAAATTGTAACGGTAACGGATGCTTTTAAAGCAAACCTGATCCGGAAAGGGATTGCTCCCGAAAAAATTCATGTCGTTAAAAACGGAGCTAACCTGGATCTCTTTAAACCCGTTGAAAAAGACGAACAATTACTGACCGAGTTGGGTTTGAACGGAAAATCCATTCTCGGCTATATCGGCACGCATGGGATGGCCCACAAACTGGACTTTTTAGCTGACTGTGCCAAGCAATTGGAAAATACCAACTACCATTTTCTCTTCTTAGGGAATGGCGCCGAAAAGCAGAAGCTGCTGGATAAGGTTAAGCATGAACAAATAAAAAATATTACCCTACTGGATTCTGTTCCCAAAAATCAGGTGGTAAGCTACCTTTCCATTATAGACATTGCTTTGATCAACCTGAGAAAAAGCGATTTATTTAAAACCGTAATCCCGTCAAAGATATTTGAAAATGCAGCTATGCAAATCCCAATACTGATCGGTGTTGACGGAGAAGCCAGATCCATTGTGGAACAATATGAGGCAGGCCTGTTCTATGAACCCGAAGATATCAATGACTTTCTGGACAAGTTGGAAACAATAGGAACGCCCGAACAATACAAAATGTGTCAACAAGGTGGCCGCAAACTCGCTCAGGCATTCGACCGAAATAAACTAGCCAACAGCTTACTTCAGATAGCTAGAAATTAAGGTTCAGAAATAGCATCAACTCAATTTTTCAACTGCCCCGCTGCCGCGAGATTGTATCTCCCCCGCTGGTGCCCGATTGCATCGCGTTCCCTGTCAAACCAGCAATAAAGAATAAGAAATAAGCATTATTAAAATCATGGGAGTTCCATCTAATACGGTTGAAAGCTTTTAATTTTAATTCGATGAAACGAACATGAGAAAGGTTTCACACATAAAAGAATGATTATAAGCCTGCGGGTTCTCCCGGGTGCTCGGGATTGCCAACGAAAATTATCTCTTATAAACAGATGTAAACCTTCAGGGTTTAAACCGGCTACAATATATTTTAAGTAAATTTTCTACATTTGTATTATGCGGCTCACCAGCTACGAAATAGCATGTATAAAGGAACAAGCCACCCGGTATTTTGGGAAAGATGTAAAGGTGCATTTGTTTGGTTCCCGCACCGACGATTCGAAACGCGGTGGAGACATCGATTTGTTTATTCAATCGTATGAAAGGCAAATGCTCTCTGTTCGGAATAAGGTTAAATTTCTGGCTGCTTTAAAGCAACAGTTGGGAGAACAAAAAATTGATGTTGTCCTTGATAATTCTGCCGAACGCCGCAAAACAACCTTTTTTCAAACCATCAGTAAATATGCCGTTGCTTTATGAATGTTGCCGATAAATCCGATAAACTGAGGGAAGCATTTTTGATTTGTGAAGTGCATTGGAAGCGTATTTCGTTTGCCCGTACTAAGGTGCTTAATTTTTTCCCTCTCACCGAAAACAACTATAAATCACTCGCGCCGGAAGACCTAAGCTATTTCGACCAGTTGATATTTCGCTTTTCAAAATTTCAAGACAATATGGGCAACCGTTTGTTTCCGGCTTTACTCGAAAACCTTGGAGAAGACACAACAGGTATCCCGTTTATCGATCTCCTTAATAAAATGGAACAATTAAAGCTTCTGGAAGACCACAACGAATGGCTTGAATTACGCGAAACACGTAATATTGTAACCCACGAATACCCGTTTTTTACCCCTGAAATAATTGAGGGATTAAACCTTTTAATTGAACAATTGGAGGTACTGCAAAAAATATGGAAGCGCATAGAAACATTTATTCGTTCCAGGTTCGACCTGGCGATTTAAGTTTTGCTGCGAATTTCCACCGCTGGTGCGCGATTACAACGCGTTCCTCCGCTGAGCCAGCAACAAAAAATAAGCAATAAGAAACATAAAACAAACACGTCCGGTACCAAGTCCCCTCTAGGGGATTAGGGGTCAAAATCCGTGAAATTCGTGAACAAATACTTTTTCGGACAGCCTCTTTTTCGCCACTGATCTCCGATCTCCGAAGCTCCGTCCTCTGGTCTTGCATATCTTACTGTTATCAACTAACTTCGTGAACTATACATTTGAATTATTTACATGATCAGTTCACAAAAAGAAAATATCGCTTTTGCATTGTTAAGTAGTAATCGTTCGGTTTTCCACCTAAAAGACATTGCCCTTCTTACCGGCATATCCGATTTTCAAACACTCAACAATAAAATTAACTATGCCGTACGAACCGGCAAACTGCTGAACCCACGAAAAGGGATCTATACAAAACCTGTATACAATAAGGAAGAAATGGCCTGTGCCGTTTTTGTGCCCGGCTATATTTCGCTGGAATATGTGTTACAAAAAGCGGGGGTGCTGTTCCAGTTCGATTCATCGATTACCGCACTAAGCTATTTGAGCCGGACAATAGAAATTGAGAACCAGACCTACCGGTTCAGAAAAATAAAAAACAATATGCTGGGCTGCACCGATGGAATAATAAAACAAAACGATACAATTAATATCGCAAGCCCTGAAAGGGCCTTTCTGGATCTGCTGTATCTGGAAAAAAACTACTATTTCGATAACCTTACGTCCTTAAATAAAAGGTTTGTCAGGCAGCTTTTACCGCTTTATCAATCAAACGCTCTGAACACACGGGTAAATAAACTATTATATAATGATTGATACCAACAAGCATAAATTTTTTCTGGTCCAAATACTAAAAGATATTTACTCCGACATTGAATTGGCTAATGCCTTGGGGTTTAAAGGAGGTACGGCTTTAATGTTCTTTTACCAGCTACCCCGCTTCTCTGTAGATTTGGATTTTAACCTGATTAATGCAGACCAGGAAGAAGCTATTTATAAGAAAGTGCGTAAAGTTCTTTTAAAATACGGCACTATTCACGATGAAGCCCGAAAATTTTATGGAGTACTGCTTGTTTTGGACTATGGCAACGGCGAACGTAAACTAAAAGTAGAAATTTCGAACCGCAATTTTAATGACAGCTACGAAATTAAGAACCTGCTGGGTATTAACATGAAAGTAATGGTGAAACCCAATATGTTTGCCCATAAGCTTTGTGCATTACTAGATAGAACAACTTTGACGAACCGCGACATTTTCGATTGCTGGTTTTTTATGAGTACCCGAACCCCCTTGAATAAACGAATTGTGGAAGATAGAATGGGAATGCCCATTGAAGTGTACCTCGATAAATGCATTATGCAACTTGAATCGATAAACCCAAAGGGTTTGCTTGCAGGTTTGGGAGAATTAATGGATAATAAACTGAAAAGTTTTGTAAGAAATAAACTTCATCAGGAAACTACACTACTATTAAAATTTTACCAAGATTTCCCGATTTTTGAATAAAGATAAGTAGACAGTAGTTGGAAGACAGAAGACGGAAATCAGTAGTCAATCCACCGCTGGTGCCCGATTGCATCGCGTTCCCTGTCAAACCAGCAATAAAGAATAAAGAATAAGAAATAACCTTGAAGTGTTTTCAAAACCTTCAGGGTTTAATTGAATACATAAACACCGTGGAGAATGAACAACCGAGCATTGGAGCACGAAAAACTCCCGGGGAAAGCTTACCCTCTCCTGTGGAACAGCAAAAATTGCCCGGGGAGCGCATCCCCACACCGGGGAAAACAAAAAAGCCCCGGGGAAGAGTCACTCAGCATTACTGGCTCCTTCGCGAATACGCATAACCTTTTTCAAAAGGTCTTCGCGATTACGGTACGCAAAAGAAAAATGATGCAACAAATCATCACGCAATGCGGGAGAAATTAACACACCGGTAAACCATGCAGAATACCGTATATTTTATGTCCACCTTGCGCCTGGGTATAACAACAATGAAGGCATTAATGCCGGGGTTGCTTTTTAATGGCAGGGTGGTTATTTATCTGAAATACAATTTATCAATTTATAAAGAATGACAACCATTGAAGAACCCAAAGAGGCATTTCCCTATACACCTCCCACACCCGAAATCAGGGAAAAATATGCCGAGATTTTTGCCTTAACAAAACCGCTAAAAGTACCTTTCCCAAAGCTGTTGTTTGATAAGGCTGTGGCCTTGTTTTTTCTCCTGCTGGCCTCCCCCATACTCTTGTTGTTGCTTATTGCCAACTGGGTGGAAGGCTTGCTGATCAAAGAAAACAAAGGACCGCTTTTCTTTTATTACTACGGAATGAGTCACGGTCGCAGGTTCAAAAAATGGAAGATCCGGCTGATCAAGGAAAGCTACATCGACAAAGAACTACAGGCGATCGGCGACTGGCATGCCTACCAAAACGAGTGGATGCCCGAAGCCAGAACCTATGTCGGAGCTTTTGTCAAGAAGTTTTACCTCGATGAAATTCCGCAGTTCTACCTGATCCTCAAAGGCGATATGTCGTTTGTGGGGCCGCGTCCGCTGGCAGTGCATCATTACGAGCGCGACCTGG
The DNA here is from genome assembly GCA_047971205.1 of Draconibacterium sp. GTDB lineage: Bacteria > Bacteroidota > Bacteroidia > Bacteroidales > Prolixibacteraceae > Draconibacterium. The sequence goes on along the minus strand of JBKDZK010000245.1, from coordinate 2,352 downwards.
CACAGGGGAATGTCACACGCCGTTTGATCCGTAGCGGTTTGCTGGGCTACGGACACGTAAGAAAAGGCACCTCCGAATTCGGAAAACCCCTGTATGAATACGAATACGTGTACCGCTACCTGCACTTCTCCCCTTTCCAACTCCTGATGACCGATCTATATGTGATCTGGCGTGGCATTCTGGTGGTACTAAAAGGAGGCGGACATTAGGGAAGATTGGAAGGTTAGAAGGTTGGAAGATTAGGAGATTAGAATGATGATTAACGATGAAAGATTTCATATCTCCGCCACAATGCCCCGCTGCCGCGAGATTGTATCTCGTGGTGAATGAACAACGATACACCATGCGGCGCACACAACGCCCAATCTTAAGCAAACGATTTAATTGCGCCGCTTTTATTCGCTACGCTCATTCCCCCGGCATAAATACCGGGGCTACAAAGGCCTGTCCGGCAACTGACGGACAGCGCCCCGCCAAGGCTAATACCTGGCTGCTGCGCTATTTCATCTGTTTCAACAATAAAATTTACGATGCTGTTCTGCAGCCAATTCCCGAGCAACAGCGTTGCGGTACTATTTATAGAAAATAACAGGAAAGAAAAAAATAAGCCCCATCGGGGCGAAACATTCTGCCACTGCTACCGCGAGATTGCATCGCGTTCCCTGCTAACCCGGCAGTAAAAAGAATAAGGAATAACAAATAAGGAACATGAAACAAACAAGTAGCCCGCCGGTGCGAGATTGTATCTCGTGGTGAATACAAACAACATACTCTAGTACAATTTATCAATTTCCCCTCCAACAATTAAAAAATACCGCTTATTCTCTCCTTTTAGGAGAGATGTCCAGCCTAAGGAATGTGGGAGGATGGCCAGAGAGGTATGAAAGGGAAAATGTCGGCAGCTTGTCTTGAAACCGGCGGATATGCAAACAGGGAGGTGGACGACAAAGGGGTGGCAGCGTGGTTAAACAAAGAATTGAAATATCGACATATATACGCTGACGGGGTGGTTCGATTGGATGATACAACCACCTCTCCCTAACTTAGCTCAGCTACATTAGGATACGCTCAACATCATGTATCCAAAATCGAGAATCATGTATCAAGTCTTAACTCAGTCCTTCTGTCTTTCAATACCTCAGTAAACAAGCGTTTTTCTTGCTTCTTCTCCAAATAATAAGTAAAATTGAATCTTAACAATTTCAACAGGAAACAAGCCGAAACATGAAAAGAATATTGGTAACCGGCGGTGCGGGATTTATCGGGTCGCATCTGTGCCAGAGACTTTTAAACGACGGGCACGACGTAATCTGCCTCGATAACTATTTCACCGGGTCGAAACAAAACATACTGCCCATGCTGGGGCATCCGATGTTTGAACTCGTGCGGCAGGATGTTACCCACCCCTATTTTGCTGAAGTGGACGAGGTGTACAACCTGGCGTGTCCGGCCAGTCCGGTGCATTACCAGTACAACCCGATCAAAACCATTAAAACCTCCGTAATGGGGGCTATTAACATGCTGGGCCTGGCCAAACGTGTAAAAGCCAAAATACTGCAGGCCAGTACCAGCGAAGTGTACGGCGATCCTACCGTTCACCCGCAACCCGAAGAATACTGGGGAAATGTAAACCCCATAGGTCCCCGTTCGTGTTACGACGAAGGCAAACGCTGCGCCGAGTCGCTGTTTATGAATTACCATGTACAGAACGATGTTAAAATCAAGATCGTACGCATATTTAACACCTATGGCCCCAACATGAATCCCAACGACGGTCGGGTGGTTTCCAATTTTATTGTACAGGCCTTAAAGGGAAATGACATTACCATTTTCGGAAACGGATCACAAACCCGCTCTTTTCAGTATGTCGACGACCTGGTGGAAGGAATGGTGCGAATGATGCAAACTCCGGATGACTTTTCAGGACCGGTAAACATTGGAAATCCCCATGAATTTACCATGAACGAACTGGCCGAAACCATACTGGAGCTGACCGGTTCCTCGTCAAAAATAGTTTTTCAGCCCTTACCCCCCGATGATCCCAGGCAACGTCGTCCCGACATTTCTCTTGCCCGGGAAGCTCTTAACGGTTGGGAACCTAAAGTACAACTTCGGGAAGGACTTAAAAATACGATTGCCTATTTCGATAAATTGCTGAAAGAGAATAAAGAAAATTCTTGAAGTTGACTATCCCCGTGGCAGAGCCAAGGAGTATTACGCCAACTTCATTTTAGCTAAATCGCTGAAAATCGAATTTTCTTTATTTCACCCCTCTGTCAGCCATAGAGGCTGACATCTCCCCTCAATGAGGGAGAAAAAGCGGAACCCCATGGCATAGCCAAGGGGAATTAT
>JBKDZK010000244.1:0-2478 GCA_047971205.1 Draconibacterium sp. | reverse complement strand
CTCGACGGAAGCAATGGAAAATTAAAAGACAAAGACGCAAACGGTAACTACATCGTATACAGCAATATCAATAGCATTTTTGCCAATAAAGACAAACGTTTTGGTGCAACGGTTATTTATGCCGGCAGCCAGTTTCGTTCAAAAGATGTTGACATACAAGCTGGTGTAGCGGAGTGGAACGGCTCGGGATACGACTTCAAAACAGGAGGGCTGGGAAGTACACAGGCTAATGGAAGCAAGTTGACTGGTTTTGACGGACCTTTGAATGATGCTATGTTTGTAAGTAATACTGGTTTCTATCTGCGGAAACTTGTATCTGAAGATCCGGATGCCGGTATTCGCCCAACACTTGGTGAAAACTGGTGGCCCTGGTTCCGTTTAGGTGAAATATACCTGAATGCGGCAGAAGCAGCTTTTGAGTTAGGAAATGCAAATGCTGTGGGTTACATCAACGAAGTAAGACAAAAACACGGAGGATTCCCGGCAAACAGCGTGGCAACGCTTACCAACGATATTGTCCGGAACGAACGCCGTGTAGAACTGGCTTTTGAAGATCACCGTTATTTCGACATGAAGCGCTGGAGAATTGCAGACGAGGTATGGAACGGAGAACAAGGCAATCCGGAGGCCATTGTACAGGGATTGTATCCTTATCAAATTTTAAGGGAAGGACATCCGGACAATGGGAAATACATCTTTGAAAGGATTCAGCCCATACGTTTTCGTCAAGCGCGCTTCTTCAGAATGGCCAATTACTATTCTTCGATCGACCAGGGAGCATTGAACAATAACCCAAAACTGGTTAAGAATCCGTTTCATTAGAATAAAACGATTGTTTCTGAACATTAAAAAAGTCAACAAATGAAAAAAATAATAATACTGTTTGCAGCTGTCATAAGTATCGTTTTTACGAGCTGCGAAATTGATAACTACGATGCGCCCGCTGCTATGCTTAGCGGTACCGTGACGTACAACGGGAAACCTGTTGGTGTTCGAACAAACGGAACTCAGTTTGAACTGTGGCAGGATGGTTATGCACTAAATGAAAAAATTGCAGTACACATTGCTCAAGACGGTACTTACACGGCACGTTTGTTTAATGGCGAGTATAAGCTGGTTCGTCTGGCTGGTGCTCCCTGGGAAACTCAAGCGGCCGACACAATCGTGATCAATGTTAAGGGAGATACCCAAAAAGATATTGAAGTAAAACCGTTTTTTACGATCAATGATGAAACTTTCGAGGTAAAAGGAAATGCTGTTGTTGCTGAGTTCGTAGTCAACCAGGTAGATCCTTCCACGGCACTGAAAGATGTAAAGTTGTATCTCAGCAAAAATATCCTTGTAGATGAAAATCAAAAAGATTTTGCATTAAAAGCTGATAACACAACCATAATCTCAGGACAAAAGGTTACGCTGATTGCAACTTTACCCCAAAGTCTGGATAGTGAAACCTACTATTTTGCACGTGTCGGCGTTCGTTCCGACAGATCGAACGAGTTTTATTATACCCAGGTGCAGGAATTGCAAGGCGATCCGAATGGACCCAAAAATCCAACCGCCGATTTTACATCAGTTGTAAACGGCAGGGATGTTACATTCACAGCCACTTCAAAATATGTGGAATCTTTTATGTGGAATTTTGGTGACGGTGAAACTTCAACTGAAGAGAATCCAACGCATACCTATGCCCGGGGTGGGGACTATACCATTACCTTAACGGCCCTGAGAGCCGAAGGAACATTTCCGGTTGTTGTGTCACATGATGTAAATGTTGGGTATGTGCCGGTAGCTATTGAAAACGGTGATTTTCAGCTTCCGGGAACCGGAAAGATTACGACCTGGGATTTGGCACCTGGCTGGACTTGTGACTCGGAAACGACCGACTCTGGTCTAGATGGTCCGGACAGTAACGGAAATTATTGGGGGTATTGTTGGAATCAGGAAGGTTCGGTATATCAACTTACTGATCATATAATTCTGGACGGAGAACAATTTAAACTCACCTTTGATGCGTGGGATGCTTATTTTGGAGGTGATAATTTTGTTGCTACACTGTATTACGATACAGGCAATGGAGCCAGAAATATAATTGCTACCAAAACTTTTGCCACACTTGGTAATGGGCTGGAGTTGATAGCTCCTGCTACCGAAGGTTCGGTTGGTGCCCGCCTGGGAGTTGAGTTTAAAGCCAAAGCGATTGGAAACACAGGTTGGGGAAACAATGGTTGGACAGGCTTTGATAATGTTCAATTATTTGCGAAGTAGATTTAATCTTTTAAATGAATGAAAATGAAACATTTTAAAGTATACAATTGGAGGTTATTAGCGGCCACATTGCTTCTCTCATTCTTTGTAGGGTTACTTTTGCCGCCTCAGGAGCCGATGCTATTGCTGTAACATGGGACTTTGGAGATGGGGAAACCTCCACTTCATTGCGTCCCGTGCACACATACGAAGCTGGCGGAACTTACCCGGTGG
>JBKDZK010000243.1:0-2506 GCA_047971205.1 Draconibacterium sp. | reverse complement strand
AACAGTTTCAGGCATGGTTACCGACAAATCTGGACAACCCTTGCCGGGTGTAACTGTGATGATAAAGGGTACCACACAGGGGACGATTACCAGCGCTGATGGCAAGTATTCGTTGAGCAATATCGCGGAAGATGCTACGCTGGTATTTTCGTTTGTTGGGATGCGGGCTCAGGAAGTGGTTGTGGGTAGCCAAACCTCGATTAACGTTTCTATGGAAGTGGATGCTATTGGATTGGAGGAAGTGGTTGCGATTGGATATGGGACTCAGAAAAAAGCAACAGTTACTGGTTCAATCGCAAGCACTAATGATGAAACAATAAAAAGGAGTGCACCAACCAGTTTGTCCAACTCTTTATCAGGGCTTCTGCCGGGGGTAACGGCATTAAATCGCACCGGTCAACCCGGTGATAATGTTTCTGAGATTTATATCAGAGGACGAAGTACCACAGGAGATTCAAATCCTTTAGTAATTGTTGATGGAGTTCCTGATGAAACTGGCGCGTGGCAGCGAATTAATCAAAATGAAATTGCACAGATTTCGGTTTTGAAGGATGCCTCGGCAGCCATCTATGGTGCTCGGGCTGCGAATGGCGTTATTCTTATTACTACAAAAAGAGGGGGTAATAGCAAGCCAACATTTAACTATACATATAATCAAGGAATTATAACTCCTACAAGATTGCCGGAGATGGCTAATTCCTGGGAATTTGCAGGTTACGTTAATCAATACAGAGAAACGATGCAAAATCTGCCTGCTTTATATTCAGCAGAAGAAATTCAAACAATGAAAAATGGCACAGATCCGCTTAACTATCCAAATGCTGACTGGATTGGAACTATTTTTAAAAATTTTACAACCCAAAGTATGCAGAACCTAAATGTAAGAGGTGGAACTGATAAAGCAAGATATTCTATGTCAGGTTCGTATACTCATGAGAATAGTATGGTTGAAAATGGCTTACATGAATATAGTGGATACACTGTGCGTTCAAATATAGATGTTGATATAACGGAGAATATCATATTTGGTTTAGATGTAAACGGAGGTATAGATGATAGAATCGCTCCAGAGATGGATGATTTTGGTATGGAAGGTAGTCCTTTGATATCTGCTTTTTTCCCCAATGGGCTGCCCGCATCGTTGCCTGGCGACAATGGTGAAAACCCGGCAATTAATTTAGCAGGACAAGGAGGATACATATCAAATAAGGTCTTTCGGACATTGTTAAAACCATCTTTTGATATTAATATACCACAAGTGAATGGATTAGGTTTAGAAGGATTTTTTTCTTACAGAACTCAATTTGGGGAAAATAGACGATGGAGAGAAACCTGGACTGTGTATAATTATGATTCAGCTAATAATGAGTATGTTGAAAAAACAGGTGGCGTAGTATCGAATCCTGATCTTCGGGAAAGATTTGATAAACGCAAAGATTATTTAGCTCATTTCCGGATTAAATACGAGCGAACTTTTGGGGATCACGATTTAAGAAGTTTTGTTGCGGTAGAACAGGCAGAAGGTGAATATAGACAAATTGAGGCTTACCGGAGAGATTTTCTGTCTCCTGCAATAGAGGAATTATTCGCCGGGAGTGCTGAAAATATGGTTGCTGATGGAACAAGAAGGCAATGGGGACGTCAAAACATATTCGGAAGGATAACTTACAATTATCAGGGGAAATATTTATTTGAAACCAATTTAAGATATGACGGTTCCTATGCATTTCCCAAAGATAAGCGTTGGGGGTTTTTCCCCGGATTTTCAGCCGGTTGGCGGTTATCTGAAGAAGGTTTTCTTAAAGGTATAACTTCTCTTGATAACTTAAAGTTGAGAGCTTCCTATGGTCAAATGGGTAATGATCAAATAAGTCCTTTCCAATATTTAACTATGTATAATCTTGATCCCATCGGCACCCATTTTGGTATGGGAACACAGGCCGTATTAACAACAGGAGTTGCTGCTAATGAGGATATTACATGGGAGGTAGCAGAAAACTCAAATATTGGTTTAGATGCGAACCTTTGGGAAGGAGGATTAGGAATTATTTTGGATGTGTTTAAACAAAAGAGATCCAATATTCTTACCGCACGAACCACCGAAGTGCCTAATTATACAGGTCTTATTTTGCCGGATGAAAATGTCGGCGAAATAGAAAATAAAGGATTTGAAGTTAGTTTATCCCATAATAATAGTAAGAATGTTTCTTCGGAAAACCAACTTTCGTATTCAGTCTCTGGAAATCTTGGTTATGCAAAAAATAAAATAATTAGCATCAGTGAACCGCAGGATATACCAGATTATCAAAAAGCAGAGGGCAAAGAGATTGGAGCCGAACTTCTTTATGAAGCTATTGGCATTTTCAGGACACAGCAAGAGGTTGATTCAAATCCAGTATTTCCCAACACACAGGTCGGGGATCTTCAGTATAAAGATATTAATGATGATGGTGTGATAAGTGAACTAGACAGGGTTAGGCAGGATAAAGGGACTATTCCTGAAATC
>JBKDZK010000242.1:0-6447 GCA_047971205.1 Draconibacterium sp. | reverse complement strand
TTACATACCTTTTTATAAGCGAAATTTGCACCTGGCTCTTCCGATTGTCTTGTCGCAAATAGGGCAGGTGATGGTAGCCCTTGTGGATAACATGATGGTGGGACACGTGGGAACTACCGAGTTGGCGGCGGCCGCTTTTGCCAATAGTGTTTTTATGATCGGGATGGTGTTTGGTATGGGAGTTACCTATGGCCTTACCCCTTTGGTGGGAGCTGCATTCGGGAAAAACGACCGGGATACCATCGTGGTTTGGCTTAAAAACGGAAGTTTTTCTCATATACTGGCATCTGTGGCACTTACCTGCGTGATGTTTAGTGTGTATTTTTTCCTTCCAATGATGGGACAGCCGCAAGATGTATTGGAACTGGCCAAACCGTATTACCTGTTGTTGTGTGCATCTTATTTTCCATTTATGTTGTTTTTCTCTCAAAAACAGTTTTTTGAGGGGATCGGTAACACAAAAATGGCTATGCATATCACCCTTACTTCCAATGTGGTAAACATTGTTGTTAACTACCTTTTTATATTCGGAAAATTTGGGATGCCTGAAATGGGCTTACTGGGGGCAGGAATTGGTACGCTGGTTTCGCGGATGATTATGCCCGTTTTGTATGCGTTCTATGTGGCGCGCAACGCCCAGCTAAGTTCTTATTTTGCCGAGGCCAGGCTTCAGCAAATTTCAAGGCAGAAAGTGTTTGGTGTATTGAAAATTGGTATTCCAATCGGTTTTCAGTTGATCGTGGAAGTTACATCTTTTGCGATTGGTGCCGTAATGATGGGATGGCTGGGCGAAATAGCCTTGGCTGCACACCAGGTTGCTATTGGGCTAGCTTCCACTGCTTATATGATTGCCTTGGGAGTTTCACAGGCCAACACGATACGGGTAAGCCATCAAATGGGCGTAAAGGATTATGCCGCGATGAAAACAGCCGCATTTGCCTCTACTCATCTGGTACTGGCTTTTATGTCGCTTACCGCCCTGTTATTTATTGTGGGCCGGAAGATTCTGCCGTATTTGTTTACAACCGATGTAGAGGTAATTCAAATCGCCGCCGAATTGCTGATTATTGCAGCGGTGTTTCAATTGTTTGATGGATTACAGGTGATAATGCAAAGTACGTTGCGCGGAATGGCAGACGTAACAAAACCCATGCTCATTGCCTTTATTGCCTATTTGCTGGTAGGAATACCGACCAGTTACGGCTTTGCTTTTCTGCTTGATTTTGGTCCGCAGGGAATTTGGTTTGGTTATTTGGTAGGCTTAACAACGGCCGGCATATTGTTCTATCTGCGGTTCAAAAACAATCTCCGGAAACTTAATCTCGGGTAAGTACAAAAAAAACGGGTTACCCTTTTGGCCGATAACCCGATTGTTCATAGTCTAGTTTAGTTAGATCAGAAAACTTATTGGTCTAATAGAGAAAAGGTAGTGTTATAAGTTTCTAATTCATATTTTATTAAGGCTTCGCTAAGATAATATAAAATTGATTTAAACCTTTATCATTTTTTAAAATTAATTAATATTTGTTAAAAGTTTGCTGGGTTTATCTCTTAATTTATTGATTTTTAAGTGCTATAAAAAAAAACAACATGTTGTATAATACCATAGTTTCTTGAGCAATGCTGACGGTAAGTGTTTCTGTGATGAACTGAATTAGTTTTGTGATAAAAGTCATGTTTTGAAATATTGGAATGACAGATTGTACAGCCTCTTAATCCGGAAGTCGCAGGCAGTGTTTACACCTGAACGAAGGAGTAAAGGGCAGAACAGAAAAGGCCGATTTACAGGAAATTTTAACGTTTATATTCCGGTAGAAAAGGAAACATAGTTGACATTGAGGGGAACGTTGTTCTTGTTTTTATTGCTATTGATTTCTGAGTTCGTTTTTTATTTCTTCAAAAAGTAAATCGCCACTCCTGCAGTTTGAACTGCGAAATGGCGAAATCTTCAACTACTAAATCCTCTGATTTTATTTTGTCCAGAGACTTTCCATCTCTTCCAGCGTTTTATTTTTGGTTTCAGGAACCATTTTCCATACAAAAATCAGCGACAATACGCTCATCGTTCCGTAGAACCAGTAGGTGCCACCGCTGCTGAATTCCATCATGGCAGGGTAGGTGGATGAGATGAAATAATTGGCTGCCCATTGTGCTGCTACTGCAACGGCTACTGCTTTCCCGCGAATTTTGTTGGGGAAAAGTTCCGATATTAAAACCCAGCAGATTGGTCCCCACGACATCATAAACGAAGCTGTGTAAATAATGATAAATACCAGGGTGCTGATGCCGATTATTTTTAGGAAAGCCAGTGCTCCGATGGCAAACATGCCGATGGCCATACCAACCGAGCCAACCATCAGGAGTGGCTTGCGTCCCCATTTGTCGACCGTAACAATAGCAACCACTGTAAAAATTACATTCACGATTCCCATAACAACGGTTTGCAGCATTGAAGCATCTTTTGCTGCCCCCATACTTTCAAAAATGCGGGGTGCGTAGTAAAGGGCCACATTGATTCCGACGAATTGCTGAAAAACGGAAAGAAGGATTCCGATAATGATCACGATTTTCCCGTAAGAAAAGAGTTTCGCCGAAGAGTGTTCAACACTGTTCTTGATTTCAACAAAAATTTCTTTGGCCCGGCTTGCCCCGTTAATTTTTGTAAGAATCATCAGGGCTTTGTCGTCTTTATTTTTCAGTGCCAGGTAGCGAGGTGTTTCAGGTACAAAAAACAGTAATATGCCCAAAAGTGCCGCCGGGATTGCTTCAGACATGAACATATATCTCCACCCGGTTGAGTTAATCCACTCCAGCGATTGACCGTTGGCAATTCCCCAGTTCACAAAGTAAACCACAAGCATTCCGAAAATAATGGCGAACTGGTTTAACGATACCAACCTTCCCCGTATGTCGGCCGGGGCAATTTCGCCAATGTACATCGGGCTGACCGCAGAGGCCAGTCCAACACCAATACCGCCAATAATCCGGTAAAAATTAAACATGTATAAAAGCCCCAGCGAAGGCTCACCTTTTTCGAAAAACAGGAATTCAGGACTTCCGGAACCAAGGGCTGATGCAAAAAACAAAACTGCCGCCAGAAACAAGGTTCTTTTTCTTCCTAAGCGAGAAGCCAGCAGCCCCGAAATACTTCCACCAATAATACACCCGATAAGTGCGCTTGAAATGGTTGCACCGTGTGCCAGAGAATTTAATCCAAGGCTGTTGATCAGGTATGCCTGTATTGATTTATCGGCTCCCGAAATTACAGCGGTATCGTAACCAAATAAAAGGCCGCCCAAGGTCGCCACCAAAGTTATAACTGTAATATAACCAGTATTTCTCTCTTTCATTATATATACCAGTTGATCAGTTGCTCAATCAGTTCCTGTTTTCCGCTGATTTGTTTTGGTTCTCCTACTTCTCCTGCAATCGTGTAAAGATCTTCCAGGCTAAGTTTGCCGGCTTCGTACTCAGCACCTTTTCCACTGTCGAACGATGCGTAACGCGCCTTCCGGCGAGCGAGGTAATCCGAATTGCTCAGGATGTTATCGGCAATAACCAGTGAGCGGGCAAATACATCCATGCCACCAATGTGCGCGATAAAAATATCTTCCAGGTCGGTAGAGTTACGACGGGTTTTGGCGTCGAAGTTAATACCGCCGTGTGTAAAACCATCCGCCTGCAGAATTTCGAGCATGGCTTCGGTAACCTCGTAAATGTTAGTCGGAAACTCGTCGGTATCCCAGCCATTCTGGTAGTCTCCCTTGTTGGCATCAATGGAACCCAGCAATCCTGCATCGGCTGACATTCTCAGGTCGTGTGCAAAAGTGTGGCCGGCCAGCGTGGCGTGGTTTACTTCAATATTCAGTTTGAAATCTTTTTCCAGGCCGTGTTCTTTCAGAAAGCCAATGACGGTTTGCGCATCGTAATCGTACTGATGTTTGGTTGGTTCCATCGGTTTGGGCTCGATGAAGAAAGTCCCGTTAAATCCTGCTTTGCGTCCATAATCGCGGGCAATGGTCAGGAATTTTCCAAGATGCGCAAGCTCTCGTTTGGTATCGGTGTTGTGCAGGCTCATGTAACCTTCGCGTCCGCCCCAGAAAACATAACCGGTTCCACCTAGTTCGATGGTGGCATCGATGGCATTTTTTACCTGAACGGCAGCATTGGCCAGCACGCTGAAATCGGGGTTGGTTGAAGCACCGTTCATGTAGCGTGGATCGGAGAAAACATTGGCCGTGCCCCAAAGCAGTTTCACACCCGACGCAGCCTGTTTTTGTTTGGCGAATTCCACCATTTTTTCAAGGCGTTTTTCAATTTCAAAAACAGTTCCGCCACCCACTACATCCACATCGTGAAAACAGTAATGCGGAATATTCATTTTGGTGATGAACTCAAAAGCAGCATCCATTTTTTCTTTGGCGGCATCCATGGGATCGCTGGCCCCTTTCCAGGGGAAAATTTGTGTGCCCGGTCCAAACGGGTCCTCGCCGGTGGCGCAGAAAGTGTGCCAGTAAGCCACCGCAAAACGCAGGTGGTCTTTCATCGTTTTTCCGGCTACCATTTTGTTTTCATCGTACCATTTAAAGGCCAGTGGATTTTTTGAATCGGGGCCTTCGTATTTAATCTGGCCAATGCCCTTGAAATACTCTTTGTTTCCTTTTAAAACTTCCATTTTGTATTTTTTTGTTGTGAATGATTAATTGATTTCCCTGGTCAGAACTGCTTTCCAGTCTTCATAAGCTTCATTGTATTGAGCCGTTTTCGAAGGATCAGGTTCAATAACTTCCAGGCGTTTCAGGTTGGCAAATGCTTCCTCGAACGACCGGTAAAAGCCCGAGCCAACGCCTGCTCCGCGCGCAGCGCCAACCGATCCGTCGGTGTTGTACAATTCAATGGTAGCCCCCGAAACCCCGGCCAGTGTGTCCCTGAAAAGCGGGCTCAAAAACATATTGGCTTTTCCGGCACGGATAACAGATGCGCGGATTCCGATGTTCTCCATAATTTCCATTCCGTATTTAAACGAGAAAACGATCCCTTCCTGGGCGGCTCTTAAAAGATGTCCTTTGTGGTGAATATTGAAATTCAGGCCAGAAAACACCGAGCCAATGTCTTTATTGCTCAACACACGTTCAGCACCGTTTCCAAAAGGTAAAATGCTTAGGCCTTCGGCACCTGCCGGAATTGCGCCAGCCATTCCATTCATTTGTTCGTAAGATAGGTTTTCGCCTGTCATTCTTTTTAGCCAGGCATTCAGGATGCCGGTGCCGTTAATGCAGAGTAAAACCCCCAGGCGGGGATGGCTGGCTTGGTGGTTAACGTGCGCAAAGGTATTTACTCTCGAGAGGGGGTCGTATTTTATTTCGCTGCTTACTCCGTAAACTACCCCCGAAGTTCCTGCCGTTGCGGCAATTTCTCCGGGGTTGAGCACGTTGAGCGAAAGTGCATTGTTGGGCTGATCGCCGGCCCGGTAACTTATTTTTGTAGTGGGGGAGAGTCCCAGTTCTTTTGCTGCTTTGTCATATAGCTGACCGGAAACAGCAAATGTGGGAACAATTTCGGGGATGATATCCGACGAAAATCCGTAATTATTCAATAGTATTTCAGCCAATGAATTTTCAGAAAAATTCCACATAATTCCTTCCGAGAGACCGCTGATAGTGGTTTGAACCTGCCCGCTTAGTTTCATGGCAATGTAATCGCCCGGCAACATTATTTTATGAACTCTCTCAAACAGGTGCGGCTCGTTTTCCTTCACCCATTTTAGTTTCGAAGCGGTAAAATTTCCGGGTGAATTCAGGAGGTGAGTGAGGCAGCGTTGTTCACCAATTTCAGAAAAAGCTTTGTCGCCGTATGCCGCAGCACGGCTGTCGCACCAAATAATGGACGGACGGATCACTTCCCGGTTTTTATCCACCATTACCAGTCCGTGCATTTGGTACGAAATGCCAATGGACTCAATATCGGCAGGAGATACCCTCGAAACAGATAGTACTTCGGCTAAAGCCAGTTTCAGATTTTCCCACCAAAGTTCGGGATCCTGTTCTGCCCAGCCTGCTTTTAGGGCGGTAATCTTCATTTCTTCTTTTGGGTAAAAAGCGCTGGCAGCCAGGTTGCCTTTTTCTCCTTCGATGAGCGAAACTTTTACGGAAGAACTCCCGATGTCAAATCCTAATAAGTACATGGTATGGACTGTTTTATCATTATAATTAGTTCAATCTGTTCTGTTCTGTTATGTGTGTAAAAATAAGTTCTATTATTTGGCTTTCAAAGCAGGGAAGAAGTGTTTTAAAACACTTTAGAGTGAAGATCGGATTTTCAGTGTAGTTGGAACCGTGAAATTCATCAGCTTATTGGAACTTACAAATTCGGCTGCTTTTTGTCCCATCAACTCAAAACCGGTGGAACTAACGGTAATACCGTTTTTAACATACTTTTTCATCGGGG
>JBKDZK010000241.1:0-10357 GCA_047971205.1 Draconibacterium sp. | reverse complement strand
TGATACAGCATTTACTGGAAGACGAAGAGAAATTTACCCGGGTCGTCATTTTTGTGAAGACCAAGGAACATGCCGAGGGAGTTTTCCGGGTGATCGAAAGAAAAGCAGAAGGAGAGAAGCGTATTCTACACTCCAACAAAGCGCAGAACTCACGGATTAACTCTATTCAGGCTTTTAAAAACGGAGAAGTCAGGATATTGATTACCACCGATGTTTCGGCACGCGGAATGGATGTAAGCCAGGTGAGTCATGTAATTAATTTTGATTTACCGAATGACTACGACGACTACATTCACCGGATTGGCCGTACAGCCAGGGCAGGTAATAAAGGCGATGCGATAACATTGATTGATCCTTCGGATGAATGGCATTGGGAAAAAATCCAGAAACTGATTCGTACCAATATTGAGCTGTTGCCACTTTCGGAAGAGGTGGAAGTTTTGGAAACTGAATTTGGAGAGAACCAGCAACAGCTTCGGGAAATTGACAGGCAACGAAAGATAGATGATCCTACTTTCCAGGGGGCCTTTCATCAGAAGAAAAGACACAAGAGTTCGAAACGCTCTTTTGAAGATAAGTTTGCAAGAACAAAAGCAAGGCAGAAGAGGAAGAAAAGAAAATAAGAGGCTGGTTAACAGCAACAAAAAAGGGAAGCGATGCTTCCCTTTTTTGTATATAGCATTGATCGAGTTTTATCGCTCAGCTCTTCTCCTTGATGAATAGTTGATGTTCAATGCGGCCGACTTACGCAATTCCTGCTTAACATCGTTCACAATACCCATCTTCGTATTTTCATCAATTTTCAGAGACGTAACAATCATCGGGCGTTCTGCTTCCACTCTTGCTTCACGTTCAGCAATTACATAATCCTGAACTTCGCTTACATCAGCAAACTGATCGTTCAGCTGAATACGTGGTGCTTTTCCAAATGTTTTCTGAAACTGAGGTTGAGGTTCTCCAATGTAGATGTAACTTACCAAAGATTTCTTTTCCAGTTTGCTCAATTCTGTAGCTTCCGGAAGGCGCATCTTTACTTTTAAAGTTACTTCACGCATTGTAGTACTAACCATAAAGAAGAATAAAAGCATGAACACGATGTCCGGCAAAGAAGCCGTCGAAATTGGAGGAAGTTCCTTCCCGCCATCTTTTCTAAATTTACTCATCTCTTATTCCTTTAAATGTTTTTCCCTTTTGGTTCAGCTTCAGAGATCTTTTGCGGGTAAATCTCCCGAACAGCATTTTGTTGTTCACTGTCAAGATTACTGTAAGGTTTTCCCCACTTTCTCATTGCCAACTCGTCTCTTAACTCATTAATGGCAGCAACCAGCTCGTTTTGTACAGCGAGATACGTTCCGTATTGAGTATCAAGGTCATTTCGCAGAGAAATAACACCTTTGGTCACCATTACTTCTCCGAAGTAAGGTATTTCCTTGGGTTCTTTCTCGGGCAGGTTCGCATCGTCAAATGGATTTTCCATAAACTCTTTTGCCCTTGCGCGAAGATTGTCAATACGTTCGTAGTCTCCTTCTACCAACAAGTCGTTGTTTTTATTTACCAGAACTACAAAGATGTTACGTTCGTTGATGTCCGTATCATCTTCCTGTTCTTTATCGACCCATTGCGGAAGTCTTCTTCTCAGACCGCTGTCAACGTCCATCGTGGTTGTTACCAGGAAAAAGATCAGCAACATGAATGCGATATCTGCCAGCGAGGCAGACGGTATTTCCGGCATTTTTCTAGACATAACTTTTCCTGTTTTTAATTACCACGAAACCGATTACTTAATTAAACGCATTACTGATGATGATGCAACTGAAACTATCGCTAATCCGATAAGAATATAAGTTGCATACAATCCAGTATCTACCAATTTAGACACACTCTCGTTCAACGTTCCGTCGGTAATAAATTTATCTACGCCCGGGAACTGAGGAATCTCAGGTGAGGCCAGTAAATATGCTACCAAGAAAACGGCACCAAGAAATGCGAGAGAAATTATACCATTTTTAGCTGCTTTTTTATCGGTGAACATGTGTAGCAAAGATGAAATAACTGCTACTCCAGCTCCGAAAGCTAAAAGTATGTAAGCCCATACCAAGTTGGAGTTCACCCAACTATTCATTGCAGGATCAGTGTCAACTTCCTCGTTAATGTTAACCATCAACGAAACGACAAGTATTGCTGAAACAATGAGTAGAGCCCACAGTACTATCGTAACTATTTTTCCTGTTTTACCCATTTTTCAATACTCCTTATTATTTTTTCATGTTATGTTTTACCAAAAGGTCAAGCAACGAGATGGAAGCATCTTCCATGTTGTTGATGATGCTATCGATTTTAGCTACACAGTAGTTGTAGAAAATCTGAAGAATGATAGCAACAATAAGACCTGTTACAGTGGTGATCAACGCGATTTTGATACCGTTAGCAACCAATGAGGGAGAAATGTCCCCGGCAACTTCGATAGCGTCGAATGCACTAATCATACCGATTACTGTACCCATGAAACCTAACATAGGAGCAAGAGCAATAAACAATGCGATCCAGCTCAAACCTTTTTCCAAAAGACCGGCCTGAACACTTCCGTAAGAAATTACTGTTTTTTCTACTACATCGATACCGTGATCGAAGCGGTCAAGACCTTGGTAGAAAATACTTGCAACAGGTCCGCGGGTGTTACGGCAAACATCTTTAGCTGCTTCAACACCACCGTTTTCCAAAGCTTCTTCAACTTTAGTCAATAATTTTTTAGTGTTGCTGGTAGCCAGGTTCAGGTAAAGAACTCTTTCAATTGCGAAAGCCAGTCCAAGGATCAATGTGATCAAAACGAAAGACATGAAAGTTGGACCACCTTCGATAAATTTTTGTTTCAACTGACTGTGTAATGATTTTCCTTCTTCAGCCGCAGCTGCCGCTTGTTCTTCCTGATCGACAGACTGATCTACCTGTTGGGTAGTTGCTTCTGGTGTAGCAGCTGGTTCATCCTGAGCAAGCGCTACGTTTGATGCCATAAAAAACAGCATCCCAAATACGGCTATTAACGCGAATAGTCTTTTCATAATTGATTTGAATTTTTAATTAATAATCTCTTTTGATTTTTATTTGCTTTGATTTTGAATTTAATAACTGTCCCTCACTACAAAAAATGTGCCCGGTGTTTTGCCAACCTCCTGCACATTTCAAGAACTTTTTCTCCCTTCAGCGGAGAGAGGGGGATTCGAACCCCCGGTACCGTTTCGCGGTACACACGCTTTCCAGGCGTGCCAGTTCAGCCACTCCTGCACCTCTCCAGTATTTATCACTGGTCTTCCCAAAAATGAGGGCTGCAAATTAATAAAAAATTGTGAAAAAAAAAGTTCGCTATTCACTAATTTCCCCTCTCATACTCTTATTGAGATACATTTTAATTTCATCGTGTTTCAAGTCTTGTCCCAACAGGAACATGAGCTTGGTAATTGCAGCTTCTGTCGTCATGTCTTTTCCTGAAATAACACCCCCGTTCAAGAGCTCCAAACTGGTCTGATATTGTCCCATTACAACTCTTCCTCCTTCACATTGTGTGATGTTCAAAACAATGATTCCCCGCTTGATGGCCCGTTTTATGCTGTTGATCAGCCAACGGGAGGTGGGCACATTGCCCGATCCGAATGTTTCCAGAACAACACCTTTTAATCCGGGCGTCTCCAATACCGAATTCAAAACGTTCTGATTGATCCCCGGAAATATTTTTAAGATAACCACATTGTCGTCAAAGTTGGTACTTACCTTTAATATCCCCCTGTTTTCGGGATGGTAAATAAATTCGTTGCTGTACTTGATGTCAATTCCGGCTACGGCCAGTTCCGGATAATTCACCGAACGGAAAGCGCTGAAAAGTTCTGCATCGCGTTTTACAGTGCGGTTCCCCCTGTATAGTTTGAAATCAAAATAGATACAAACTTCGGGTACCGTGCTGACGCCGTCGTGTTTGGCTGCAGCAATTTCCACCGCAGTTATCAGGTTTTCCTTTCCATCGGTACGTATCATCCCGATCGGTAATTGCGAGCCGGTAAGAATGATGGGTTTGTCCAGGTTTTCGAACATGAAACTCAGAGCCGAAGCTGTGTACGCCATTGTATCGGTTCCGTGGAGTACCACAAAACCATCGTATTGGCTGTAGTAACGTTCGATTGTTTTGGCAATTTTAATCCAAACCACCGGATTCATATTGGATGAATCCAATGCCGGATTGAAGGTTACCGTTTTAATAATGAAATCGAATTTTTTTAGCTCCGGAACTACTTCCTGTATCTTTTCAAAACGCACGGGTACCAGTGTTCCGTTTTGCGGATGTTGAACCATCCCAATGGTTCCACCGGTATAAATAATCAGAATGGATGTTTTTTTCTCTGTTCCGTTGTTCATTACAGTCCTAAGAATCGGCCTGCAAGTTATTAAATTTCAAATAATCCACGCGCATTTGTTGTGGTTATTTCAGCCACCCGCGTAACAGAGATGTTGTATATCTCGGCCAGCTTTTGTGCAATATAAACAAGGTAGGAACTTTCGTTGCGTTTTCCGCGCTTGGGAACAGGCGCCAGGTAAGGCGCATCGGTCTCCAGTAAAAGGTTATCAACTTTTACCGAGCTGACCACTTCTTCCAGGTTGCTGTTCTTAAAGGTAAGAACGCCGCCAATCCCCAAAAAGAATCCAAGGTCGACCACTTTTTGTGCTTCTGCCGCCGAGCCTGAAAAGCAATGGAAGGTTCCTCGTAAACTACCGTCTTGTTCTTCTTTTACGATCTGGTAGGTTTCTTCAAAAGAATTCCTCACATGAATAACAATGGGTAGATTGTGGCTTTTGGCCAGCCTGATCTGGTGACGGAAAGCATCTTTTTGCTCGTCGATGAATTTTCTTTCCCAGTACAGATCGATACCGATTTCGCCAATGCCATAAAACTTGCGTTTGTTCAGCCAGTATTCAACCGCTTCAAGTTCTTCTTTGTAATCTTCATCAACCGAAGTGGGGTGAAGGCCGATTAACGGATAGCAGAGGTGGGGGTATGCATCCGATAAGTCCAGCATGTGTTTTATTGAGCCGGAATCAATATTCGGCAGAATGATTTTTTTGATCCCATTGTCGTAGGCTCTTTGGAGTGCCTCGTCACGATCGTGTATGAATTCCTCCGAATAAATATGAGAATGTGTGTCAATCAGCATTTTGAGCAAATTTCGACAAATGTAAAAAAGCGTTTTGTGACCTCTGCTATTTCAACATTATCTATAATTTAAATTTAACGATGAGTACATTTTGGCTTCTCTTCTCCATAAAAAAGAAAATCCGCAGATTTCTGCGGATTTTCCAGGTATATAATAATGGTATGCTTACACAACTCCGTGTGCCATCATTGCCTCGGCTACTTTTACGAAGCCGCCCACGTTGGCGCCTTTTATGTAATCTACTTTGTCGCTGTTGAGCCCGTAGTTTACACAAGTGTCGTGAATGTTCTTCATGATGTCTTTTAAGCGAAGGTCCACTTCTTCGGCCGGCCAGTTAATACGCATGCTGTTTTGCGACATTTCCAGACCCGAAACTGCTACTCCGCCAGCGTTTACTGCTTTGCCCGGTGCGTAATGGCAGTGTTCCGACATGTATTCGGCCGCTTCGGTTGTTGAACCCATGTTGGAAACTTCGGCCAGCATGGTACAGCCGTTTTTAACCAACGACTTGGCATCGTTCAGGTCCACTTCATTCTCTGTAGCACAAGGCATGGCAATATTAACCGGAACTTCCCACGGACGTTTTCCTGCGAAAAACTCTGCGCCAAACTCTTTGGCATAGGGTTCCACTATGTCGTTGTTACTGGAACGCAATTCAAGCAGGTAATCAACTTTGTCGCCACTGATTCCTTCTTTGTCGTAAATGTAGCCGTCAGGACCAGAGATGGTTACTACTTTTCCGCCCAGCTGGTTGAGTTTTGTAATGGCGCCCCAGGCTACGTTTCCAAAACCGGAAACGGCGACTGTTTGCCCTTCAATATCTTGTCCCAAACGATGTAGCATGTGCTGTGCAAAGTAAACCGCACCAAAACCGGTAGCTTCCGGACGGATTAAACTTCCTCCCCAGGCAAGTCCTTTTCCTGTAAGAACGCCAGTGAACTCGTTTTTCAGCCTTTTGTACTGACCAAACAGGTAGCCGATTTCGCGGCCGCCAACGCCAATGTCACCTGCAGGAACATCGGTATTCGGGCCAATGTGACGGTAAAGCTCGCTCATAAACGACTGGCAGAAACGCATGATTTCGCCATCTGTTTTTCCTTTGGGGCTGAAATCAGAACCACCTTTCCCACCTCCCATCGGGAGTGTAGTCAAACTGTTTTTGAAGGTTTGTTCAAAGCCTAAAAACTTCAGGATACTTAGCGTAACGCTGGCGTGGAAGCGCAGTCCTCCTTTGTACGGGCCCAATGCAGAGTTAAATTCTACACGGTAACCGCGGTTAATCTGAACTTCGCCACGGTCATCAACCCACGGAACACGGAACATAATTACACGCTCCGGCTCGCACATGCGTTCAAGGATTTTTGTTTTTTGATAACGTGGATTTTTCTCGTAAAAATCCCAAACTGAACCGATTACTTCTTCAACTGCCTGGTGAAACTCATTTTCGCCGGGAGTTCTTCTTGTCAAATTCTCAATGAATTCATTTATGTCTGCTCTCATAACGACCTTAATTATCGGAAGTCACTTTTCTTTTTTTGATTCGAAACCTTGAATTCCGAAGTTAAAACTAAGTTGTATTGTAAGCACTGTTATGTGCTTAGCAATCGATTTTGTTTAATTTATTAACGGACTAAAGGTAGAGAACTTCTGAAGTAAAAAACAATCTTTTGAGCAAGATCGGTTGGTTTTTAATTTGCTGAAAGTCAGTGTGTTATATTTGATGAAAAGATGTTAAATAACACTGTCTGACGATTGTCATTATTTTGGGAGCTGTTAAATGTGGTATCCGTTGCATTTTAAAACAGGCCAGAACAGTTTTTGCCGGGCGTTTTACTGAATTGCATCAAAGAAAAAAGCCCTTCCCTGAAAGGAAGAGCTTTTAGTATGTAGTATGAATATCGTTTTTACATCATGCCACCCATGCCGCCCATACCAGGAGCGCCCATTGGAGCTGGTGCGTCTTCTTTGATATCTACGATAACTGTTTCTGTAGTCAGGAACATACCGGCGATAGAAGCAGCATTTTCAAGTGCAACACGCGTTACTTTGGCCGGGTCGATAACACCGGTTTCCAAAAGATTCTGGTATTCGTCGATACGGGCGTTGTATCCATAGTCAGCTGTGCCTTCTTTTACTTTCTGCACAACTACAGCGCCTTCTTTGCCTGCATTGGCTACAATCTGACGAAGTGGCTCTTCGATAGCACGTTTGATGATTTCGATACCAGTAGTTTCGTCATCATTGTCACCAGTTAAATTTTCCAGCGCTTCAATAGCTCGGATGTAAGTAACACCACCGCCAGGAACAATTCCTTCTTCAACTGCTGCACGTGTAGCGTGAAGTGCGTCATCTACACGGTCTTTCTTTTCTTTCATTTCCACTTCAGAAGCAGCACCAACATAGATTACAGCAACACCACCGGCCAGTTTTGCCAAACGTTCCTGTAGTTTTTCTTTGTCGTAATCAGAAGTGGTGTTTTCCATCTGAGTTTTGATTTGTGCAACGCGGGCAGAAATAGCTTCCTGTGAACCTGCACCATTAACTACAGTTGTATTTTCTTTGTCAACGATAATTTTTTCTGCCTGGCCCAACATATCAATAGTGGCTTGTTCCAGTTTCATACCTTTTTCTTCAGTAATTACTGTACCACCGGTAAGGATTGCAATGTCTTCGAGCATTTCTTTTCTGCGGTCGCCAAAGCCCGGAGCTTTAACGGCACATACTTTTAATGAACCACGCAAGCGGTTAACAACCAAAGTTGCAAGCGCTTCGCCGTCTACATCTTCAGCAATGATCATCAACGGACGACCAGTTTGTGCAGTGGCTTCCAATACCGGAAGAAGATCTTTCATGGTGCTGACCTTTTTGTCGTGGATCAGGATGAAAGCGCCGTCCAGTTCTGCTGCCATTTTTTCGGCATCCGTTACAAAATAGGGAGAAATGTAACCACGGTCGAATTGCATACCTTCCACTACATCAACGTAAGTGTCGGTTCCTTTTGCTTCTTCAATCGTAATAACACCTTCTTTGTTTACTTTTTGCATGGCTTCTGCAATCAGTGCACCGATTACTCCGTCGTTGTTGGCAGAAATTTTAGCAACCGATTCGATTTTTTTGTAGTCGTCGCCAATGGTCTGTGCCTGATCAGCAATGCTCTGAACAACCGCTTCAACTGCTTTGTCGATACCGCGTTTCAAATCCATTGGGTTGGCACCGGCAGTTACATTTTTCAGACCTACATTTACGATCGACTGAGCCAATACTGTTGCTGTAGTAGTTCCGTCACCTGCATCGTCGCCGGTTTTCGAAGCTACTTCTTTTACCATTTGTGCACCCAGGTTTTCGTAAGCGTCTTTCAACTCAATTTCTTTGGCAACCGTTACACCGTCTTTTGTAATCTGCGGAGCGCCAAATTTTTTCTCGATAACAACATTGCGTCCTTTGGGACCAAGTGTTACTTTCACAGCATTTGCCAGCTGGTCAACACCGCTTTTCAGCAGGTCACGGGCCTCAATATTAAATTTAATTTCTTTAGCCATCTTTTATCTGTTTTTTGTTTTGATTAATTAATGAATAAAACGTCGTTTTGCGACATCAATAAATAATCGGTACCGTCAATGTTTAGTTCGGTTCCCGAATACTTACCGTAGAAAACAACATCACCGATTTTCAGTTCCATTGGTTCGTCTTTTTTGTCAGCACCTACCAATACTACTGAACCCACTTGTGGTTTTTCTTTTGCTGAATCAGGGATGATAATTCCGCTGGACGTTTTTGTTTCAGCTTCCTGCGGCTTTACAAGAATTTTGCCAGCCAGGATTCTACCTTTTAATTCTGCCATTGTAATAAGAATTTATTTATTAAACATTTTTTTAATTCGACACGGTGTTCGTATCACATTCTGTGCCAAGGGAGGTTTCAGAAAACTTAGATGATAATTCGGGACAAAATTGCACCAGCCTGGTTCTTGTTGGAATACTGTTCTTGTTTAAGTGTTTGTAGTATAGTGATTTATTGACTTGTCAGAATGTCTGACAGGCTGACAGGAATCAAGCCAAAACAAACGATTGTTTAGTGCTTAACGATGATTTTATTTCAATAAAAGGAAATGTTTAGATGAATGAACAAATTAAGGAACCCGGTGTTTCACTACGAAAGTTTTGGTTGGCGCGATCTAGCCTTTATTTTCACCGAAAATTTCCACTAACGAGTGTTCATTTAAAATTCACGATATGTCAAATTTAGCTGACCGTCGTGATAAACCAGAGATAGAACGATTCCGGGATATTCATTTGTCGGAGTTGTGTTCATTGTTGAAGTTATATGAGTCGCAGGAATTGGTCTGTTTGATCAATAGGGCAGAAGGCAAGATTATTTGCATGGTCGAAGCCACGGAATCTGAAGGTATTCTGGGTGGCAAAGGAGAGAGCTTTCGTAACTTAATCGAAGTTGACAAGCCCACATTGCAGAATGTATGGAGTGATTTGCAGCGCCTGCGAAAAGAGTCGAAAGTTGAAACGAATGGACGGAGGTCGACAGGTAGGCAGGTAGTGCTGGTTTTTGATACCATGCTTGCGTCAATGAAAAAAGTAGAAGTCAGCGATTTCAGAACGACGCTGAAAGATTTCTACTCCGGTATCCTACCGGTTGTTAGTGGATTCAACGGGAAAGTATTAAACAGTGGCTCCGAGCGTTTTTATGTTGTTTTTGAATTTGCAGATGAAGCGATACAGTGCTCGTCTCTTTTAAAAGAAAAGTTTTACGCACTGTTGTGTGCCTTAAATTTACTTTGGATGGGCGTATTACTTATGTTTGCCATCTCTTGTGAGAAAGCCGAAACAAATCTGGAAACCGATGCCGAACTGCTGGTCGAAGTTCCATTAGATGCCTGGCAGATGGATGAGGGCGTTGTTGCAAAAAGTACTGCTGTCGAAGCCTATATGTTCAGGGGGAATACTTCCTTTTGCCTCGCGAACAAAGACAATCTGGTTAATTGTCAGGGAACGGTGTTGGGAGTTGCTCCGGAGAGCGGGGCGCAGCTAGTGTTAAGTCAAGTGTGAGATTTTGGGTAAGCTGCCGTAATTTTTCGTGTTTTGGGAAATTAGAAAAAGTAAGCATAGCAGTAGCTACGTGAGGCTTTTTATAATGAAACAAAACCG
>JBKDZK010000240.1:0-3848 GCA_047971205.1 Draconibacterium sp. | reverse complement strand
AAATACAGCAACAGGAAAAAAGCAGTGCCTTTGTTCCCGAAATAAAAGTTGAAATAGGCTTCAATATTGCGCCCGAAAAAGAACAGCACCAGCATGTTTACTCCCAGGTGTGCCCAGTTGGCGTGAATAAACGCATGCGAAACCAGCCGGTAATATTCCTTGCGGTGAATAATTTGTGCGGCATTGAATTGCAGTTTCGACGCCATTTCGGGGTTGCGAAATGCCAGGTACGAAATAAGTACCGTAACCCCTATTATAAACCAGGTCATCATCATAATCAGTGTAGAATTTTATAGATCATTTCCTTTTGCAGGTCACCGCTGTCCACCATGGTGGAAACATTCAGCCCTTTGCTTTTCAGATCGTACTCGCGCAAAATTCCCATAATTTCGTACAATTTGGTGGGCGAGTATTTTTTGGCTGCACTAATGTAATCGCGAACAAAGTACGGGTTCACCCGTAACTCCGAGGCCACGCTGCGCTCCGATTTGTCTTTCAGAAAATGATAGGTAAATAATTTTGAGTAATAGAAATACAGCCCGGCAATGGTTTTCTGAATGGGGTTGAGCGTTGGGTTGGAGCCAAAGTACTGGATGATTTTGTTGGCCCGTAATATGTCTTTGTTTCCGAGTGCAGTTTGCAGTTCAATTAAGTTGAAATCCTTGCTCACCCCAATATTTTTCTCGATGTGCTCGGGCGTAATCCGGTTCGAATCTTTTACGGCAATTACCAGTTTATTCAACTCGTTGGCCACTTTGCTGAGGTCGGTCCCCAAAAAAGAAGTCAGGAGTTGTGCAGCCTGTGGGGTGATGGTGTAGTCGTGACTTTTCAGGTATTTGTCGATCCACGCCGGAACCTGGTTTTCGTATAGTTTTTTGGTGGTCAGGATCACCCCGTTTTTTTTGATCGCCTTTACCAGTTTACTGCGGGCATCCACCGTTTTGTACTTGTGCGCCAGCACCAGAATCGTTGACTCCAGCGGCTTTTCGGCATACGACGACAGTAATTCGATCTTGTTTAAACTTTGCGCTTCTTTTACAATAATTACCTGTTTGCTGGCCATCATCGGGAAACGCATCGAGCTTTCCGCAATGTTGACCACATCCGAATCTTTGCCGTAAAAAACGGTTTGGTTGAAGCCTTTTTCAGCATCAGTCAGCACGTTCTTTTCGATGTACTCCGAGATAATGTCAATAAAATAAGCTTCTTCGCCCTGCAGCAAATAAATGGGGTAGTAAATTCCCTTTTTCAGGTCTTGTAAAATATCGCCAAACTCCATGTTAAAATCTCAGGTGTTTCACGGAAAGTCCGTTGTTTTTGATTTCAAGCAGTGCATCGATGCCTGCCTGTATATGTTTTTCCACAAATTGCGAAGTTACCTTGTGGTCGCTGGCACTGGTTTTTACTCCCGACGAGATCATGGGCTGATCGGAAACCAGCAAAAGCGCACCCGTTGGGATAGAATTGGCAAAACCCACTGTAAACAGGGTGGCCGTTTCCATATCAATTGCAATGGCGCGGGTTTTCTTCAGGTATTTTTTGAACTGGTTGTCGAACTCCCACACACGGCGGTTGATGGTTGTAACCACGCCGGTCCAGTAATCCTGTCCCTGGTTACGCAAAATATGCGAAACCGCTCTTTCGAGGCTAAATGCCGGTAAGGCAGGAATTTCGGGTGGAAGATAGTCGTCGGAGGTACCTTCGCGTCGTATGGCGGCAATCGGAAGAATAAGATCGCCCAGTTGGTTTTTCTTTTTTAACCCGCCGCATTTCCCCAGGAAAAGCACTGCTTTGGGGTGGATTGCGCTTAAAAGATCCATGATGGTGGCTGCATTCGGGCTTCCCATTCCAAAATTAATAATGGTAATTCCTTCGGCAGTGGCACTCGGCATGTTTTTATCGGCGCCTTCTACCGGCACTTCAAACTTCCGGGCAAATTTTTCCACATAATCCTGAAAATTGGTTAACAGGATAAATTGCCCAATGTCTTCCAGACTTTTCCCTGTATACCGGGGAAGCCAGTTTTCAACGATTTCTTTTTTTGTCTTCATACAATTTGAAATATTTTACCTTTGAACAATCTGAAATGGGTAAGGTTGAAAGGTTGACACAAATGTACATTTTTCGCCGTCACCTTCAAAAATGCGTGCAAAAGAAACTGAAATGGACAAGCTGAATTTACCGGATTATACTTTTCGTACCAAAACAGAAGGTGGCAAACGCTGGATTTTTGATGGCATCCGTAAAAAGTTTGTGGTGCTGACACCCGAAGAATGGGTGCGGCAAAATTTTATTCAGTACCTGAAAAACGAGAAAAAATACCCCGAAAACCGCATGGCAGTTGAAAAGCAGATTACGGTAAACGGAAAATCCCGCCGCTTCGATCTGTTGATTTATTCGAAAAGCGGACAAGCTCATTTAATTGCGGAGTTTAAAGCGCCGAATGTGAAAATTACCCAGGATACCTTTGACCAGGTGGTGCGGTACAACATGGCGTTGCAGGTTGACCAGGTGGTGGTTTCAAACGGAATGCAGCATTTTGCCTGCGAAATAGATTATGTAAATAACAGCTACCGGTTTTTACGCGAGATTCCTGAATTTAATATTGTTTAATTCAGCACAGTAATTTCTGAAAAAGGATTTCATCCTTCCAGCCATTTCGTGTTTTTAGCCAGTCTTTTTTTATGCCCGATTGCTGAAAACCGGCTTTTTCAAAAAGATGAATGCTGACAGCATTGTCGACCGCAATATTGGCGTACAACTGTTTTAGCCCAAGCATTTCGAGTGCATAAACTGAAAGAGCCAGCAAAGCATCGCCGGCGTATCCTTTGCTGCGGTCTTCGGTTTGGTGGATCAAAATTCCCACACCGGCCCGCAAATGGTAGGGTTCAAAATCAAAAAGATCAACCGCTCCCACGGCTTGCATGTTTTCATCCTGAATAATCAGTCGCAACTGCCGGGTGGCATAAATATCTTTGGCCGATTCGGCCAGGTATTGCGCCAGAATATGTTTCGAGAAGGGCGCTTTTGTATTGCTCACCTGCCAGATTTCGATGTTGTTTTCCCATTGGTACAACAGGTCTATGTCTTCGGGCTCCAGCGGGCGAAGACTGATTTTTCCGTATGTGAGCAGTGCGTTCATTGTCGGTCGAGTTTTTTCCACGATTTATACAGAATCTCAGCATCCGTAATTAAACGGTAATCTTTTGCATACAACATGTTCAGCCGGGTAAATTTTTCGGGATCGAGCCGCAGCTCGGGAAACAAATCACCCGGATTCAAGATACCTTGTTTTAACGCCGGGAGGTGCTCAAAGGTTCCTTTTTCGGGGATAAAACCGATCCACGATTTTCTGCCTGCCAAAACGTTGAAAATGTTGCTGATGAAACGGGATTTGTTTTTGAAAAACCAAATGATAGCCGGGCTGGAAAGCAGTAAAAATAGTGCGGCTTCCACGTCGAACATCCGTTTCTTCCGTTTATTTGCGGGTTTTGAAATGGCATTTACATTCACCACGTATAAATCGCCGGCTGTGTGGATGGAGTTGCTACCGATGATGCTGATACTTTCGGGCGGAGCGATTTTGTAATCCACATCGAGCTCGGTAAGATCGAGCATGGCCCTGATTATATCGGCAGAAGAGATGTTTCCGGCACAAAAAATAAGCTCATCGATCCGGTTAATACGGATGATCTCCTTTAACTGGCTGATTTGCCCGAGGTACTGTGCTCCTTTATCGTTGTCGTCGATGGCGATATAACCTGCCAGTTGCGCATTCAGTTGGGTTTCTTCCAAAATGTGCTGTACCCTTTCTGCTTCTTTTAGGTGACCGACGATGGCCATTTTCC
>JBKDZK010000239.1:0-2442 GCA_047971205.1 Draconibacterium sp. | reverse complement strand
AAATTCGAGTACTTGGACTCTTTTTTAAACAAACGTACCGGGCTTGCCATTAAGATATCATGTACCTGTATCAAAATCCTCTCGATATATGGCACTACTTGTTGCTCAAATACCCCCGGCTCCAAGCTGGTATAAAATTGTGTAAGGCTGCCGTTGCGCAAAAAGCGTTTCATTAAACGCTCGTCGCTATATTTGTCCATCAATTTTACCAATTCATGCTCGTAGGGTTTCCACGGATAGTTACTCCCGCTTAAATCGCGGGGTTTTATGATGTGAGTTACGGTATAGAATTTCTCTTGTTTCTCAACCCAAACTGGCTGAAATATTTTTCCGAGGTAGCGGTGGTCAGTCAGTACTACAATAAATTCTTTTTCATCCATTGGTACTTGGTATTTTTGTGGTCTGTTGTTGGCTTATCAGTGCAAGGGCCATAAAGCGTAATATCTAAAAATCCATATTTTAAAAACCGACTGTCGATAAAAGAACCCCAAATATAAAATGGCTGTGGCAAACGGCCTTGCAAATTTACTTTTTTAATAGGTTTAGAAATGTAAAATTTATGTGGCCTTACCTCGTGGAGGATGTTATATTTGTAAGGCGATATTTAAATAATTACTTATGAAGAAGATTTTTATCCCAAAAATAAGGGTAGAAAAAACAACCGATTTGGAACAAGCCTCGCAATTGCTGGAAGCCAAAACACAACTCCATAAAATTGATACATTAAACTGGGAAGCTTTCTCTTACAAGCCTTTGATAAATTTCAGGGTTGCCCATACCGGTAATGAAATCTGGCTAAAATATTATGTACGGGAAAAATATATTTTGGCACGTGAAACCCGTATAAATGGGGATGTTTACAAAGACAGCACCGTAGAGTTTTTTATTTCGGCATGTGGTGGCAAAAGCTACTATAATTTTGAATTCAGCTGTATAGGCACTTTACATGTGGCATACGGTCCGGGGCGTGGAGACCGTACCTTTGTTTCTCCGGAACTGCTTAAGAAAATATCCATTTCGTCATCATTGGGGAACAGGCCTTTTGAAGAAAAAATAGGCGACTTTTATTGGGAAATGATGATTTGTATCCCGGTTGAGTGTTTTGCTTTTGACCGGTTAAAAACTTTTGACGGACTAAGGGCAACGGCAAACTTTTATAAATGTGGCGACGAAACTTCCGAGCCGCATTTTGTTACCTGGAACTCGGTTAAAACAGAAAGTCCAGATTACCACCGTCCGGAGTTTTTCGGAGAGGCGGAATTTGGATCTTGATAATCCGGCAAGTAGATTTTTGGTTTTAAGAGCAGAGGGTTACTGCTTTCGCAGGCTTTCTATTACGTTTTTCATTTTCTGTTGTACCCCGGCAGCTATTTTGCCAAGGTTTTCATTTTTCACACTGATCATCGAAGCAATTGGGTCAACGGCCGAAACTTCTACCTCGCCATTTTCATTTTCTTCTACTACCACATTGCATGGCAGAAAAACACCAATCTTATCTTCGTTTTGCAAAGCTTTGTGAGCAAAATGCGGATTACAGGCACCAAGGATCTTATATTTCTTAAAATCAACGTTAATCTTGGATTTAAGCGTGGTGCTAACATCAATTTCGCTCAATATCCCAAAACCTTCTTTTTTTAATTCGATGGTAACTGTTTCCAGGGCTTCTTCGAAACTTTTGCCTTTCAGTACGGTGCTAAAATAATAACTCATAATCTTTCTTTGTGTATGCTCCGGTAATTTCGGGCATTTCGGTTAATGTTTCAACAATTTCAGTATAAAAAAACAGTACCAAGGGGCAATTTGATAAAGTCAGTACAGGGAAGGAGAGGATATGGCAGGTCAATCGGTCATAGACCTGAGCCTTGCGCTAATCTGTTTGTGCAGGTGGCCTATGTATTCATTTTTCAGTTCAACGGCCTCGACGAGTTCTTTAAAGTCTGCCCTTAATTCCCGGTTTTCAGAAGCCAATAAAGCATATTCCTGTATCACTACTTCGAGCTTGGCAGCAGCATCAAGCCCCGAAGACATCACCGCTGCAAGCTTTGGCGGAATACTGGCAGCAGGACTGTCAGTAGTGGTTACCGGCCGTTCCTCTTGTTCTTGCGAAAGTTCTGTTTCTTGTCGTTCCCTTATGACTTCTTCCTGCTGTTGCTGCATCTTTTTCTTTTTGCGATGGTTCTTAGCATATTCGTCTGAAATGTTTTTACACATACGGACAACAGCAACGGTGTGTTGTTCAAGAAAAGGCTCTTCGCGTACCTTGTAGCGTCCGCGCCCGATCCTTTCAAGATATCCCGACCGGATCATGGACCTGATAAGGTTATGGTTCAGCCCGGCTTCTTTAACGTGCTTGTATATAGAGAAAGCAGAATCTTCCATCACTTGTTCCCTGATATGATTAAGGTGTTTAGAGATTAATACTATATTTTTGGGATCAAGAGA
>JBKDZK010000238.1:0-5760 GCA_047971205.1 Draconibacterium sp. | reverse complement strand
AAAGAAACTGAACATATTCACATTTACTGACGAATGATAACTTTGTTAACTATATATGGACTCAATTGCATTCATAGATACCGAAATTGAACCAAAAAGCCGAAAGATTCTTGACATTGGAAGCGTTAAGAATAATGGCAGTTCTTTTCATAAAAGTTCGGTTTCCGAGTTCACACAGTTTCTAAATGGCACTAAATTTATTTGCGGACACAACATTTTCAATCACGATATAAAATATATCGGCAAAGCATTAACCGATGCTGGTATAGACACCATTAACATAGTTGACACTCTATTTCTTTCTCCTTTACTTTTTCCAACCAAACCATATCATGCTTTGCTAAAAGATGATAAGTTACAATCGGATGACACAAACAATCCTTTAAATGATTCAATTAAAGCGAAAGACTTATTCTATGATGAAATTGCCGCATTCAAGGAAACTAACGCAATGTTAAAGCAAATTTTCTATTTGCTTCTGAATAACAAAAAAGAGTTCCACTCTTTTTTTCATTTTATTGAATACACAAGCGAGAGGAAAGATATTGAAAACCTAATTCATGAAAAGTTTGAAAATGAAATTTGCGAGAAAGTCAACCTCTCAAAAATAATAATAGAACATCCTATTGAACTTGCTTACTGCTTATCACTAATCAATTCTTTCATTAACCACAAAAAAAATCATTCCATAACACCTCCTTGGGTACTTAAAAATTACCCGGAAGTTGAAAGGATAATGTTCCTACTACGTAATAAACCATGTATTGAAGGTTGCAGATATTGCAACAACGCTTTAGACATACATAAAGGACTGAAAAGGTTGTTCGGCTTTGATTCTTTCAGGACATATGGAGGAGAACCATTGCAAGAGAAAGCAGTTAAGGCAGCTGTCGATAATAAATCAATTCTCGCAGTCTTTCCGACTGGAGGCGGAAAGTCAATCACTTTTCAAGTTCCTGCTTTGATGAGTGGCGAAACTGCTAAAGGATTGACTATTGTGATTTCACCTTTGCAATCATTAATGAAAGACCAGGTTGACAATCTCGAAAAAATTGGAATTACTGAGGCAGTTACAATAAATGGATTGCTTGACCCAATCGAAAGAGCCAAATCATTTGAGCGTGTTGAAGATGGCTCGGCATCTATTCTTTATATTTCACCGGAGTCGCTACGTTCACGAACAATTAAACGGTTAATTTTAGGAAGAAAAATCGTTCGTTTTGTTATTGATGAAGCACACTGTTTTTCATCATGGGGTCAGGATTTCAGGGTTGACTATTTATACATTGGTGATTTTATAAAATCAATTCAAGAGAAGAAAAATCTTGAAGATGAAATTCCAGTTTCGTGCTTCACCGCAACGGCAAAGCAAAAAGTGATTGAAGATATTCGTGACTATTTAAAAGAAAAACTTTCGCTTGACCTTGAACTATTTACATCAAAAACATCAAGAACAAATCTTCAATATAAAGTTTTTGAGAAAGGAAACGAGGAAGAAAAATATCAAACCGTAAGAGATTTGATTGAGGAAAAAAATTGCCCGACTATCATTTATGTTTCAAGAACAAGAAAAGCATATTTACTCGCCGAAAGATTGACCAAAGATGGTTTTAATGCAAAACCATATCACGGCAAAATGGATGTGCAGGAAAAAACTGCAAACCAAAATGCTTTTATTTCTGGTGAAATCCCAATCATGGTTGCAACTTCAGCTTTCGGAATGGGAGTTGATAAAAAAGATGTTGGCATGGTCATTCATTATGAAATTTCCGATTCACTTGAAAATTACATTCAAGAAGCTGGGAGGGCTGGACGAGATGAGAAAATTGTTGCAGATTGTTTTGTCCTGTTTAACGAGGAAGACCTTGGAAAACATTTTATTCTGCTAAATCAAACCAAACTATCAATTAAGGAGATTCAACAGATTTGGAAAGCGATAAAAGAAATTACAAAATTTCGTTCCACTGTTTCAAATTCTGCTTTGGAGATTGCAAGGAAGGCGGGTTGGGATGATAACGTAGTTGAAATAGAAACAAGGGTAACCACAGCCATTGCAGCATTGGAAGATGCCGGATATTTGAAAAGGGGGCAAAATATGCCGAGAGTTTTTGCCAATAGTATTCTTTCAAAAAATGCACAAGAAGCAATTGACAAAATCAATGCTTCTGAGCGATTTGAAGAAAAGCAAAAAGAAAAGGGAATCCGGATTATTAAAAAACTTTTTTCAAGCAAAAGCAGGAAACAATCAAACGAAGAATCAGCCGAATCAAGAATTGATTATATCAGCGACCATTTGGGAATTGTAAAAGAGGAAGTGATAAACATTGTGAACCTTCTTCGTGAGGAAAAAATATTGGCTGATGCAAAAGATTTAACAGCGTTCATCAAGAAAGGAGAAAATAAAAATCGTTCACTCAACATTGTTGAATCATTCAGCAAAATCGAAATTTTTTTACTCCCCTTATTTGAAGAACAGGAGAAAACATTTCACATCAAGGAACTAAACGAAGAAGCCGAACAGAAAGGTTGTGAAGATGTCAACACCAATAAGATTAAAACTATCATAAACTATTGGGCAATAAAAAATTGGATTAAGCGGCAAAATCTGGAATATTCAAACAATCATTTTGTTGTGCTTAGTCTCCATCCAAAAGAATTGCTAAAAGAGAAATTAGAGAAACGGTATGAGTTGGCGAAGTTCATAGTTGAATTACTTTATGATAAAAGTAATTTGTGTGTTTCAGGAAATGACGCAGAAAAAGAAGAAGTTTTAGTTGAATTTTCTGTTCATGAACTAAAAGAAGCATTTGAAAATTCAATAGCCAGTTTCGGGAAAAAAGTTTCAATAGAAGATGTTGAAGATACATTGTTCTATTTGTCACGAATTGAGGCAATTAAAATTGAAGGCGGTTTTCTTGTAGTATATAACCGACTAACAATTGAACGTTTAGAGCAGGATAACAAGAAGCGTTATAAAGTTGAAGATTATCAGAAATTAAATCAGTTTTACGAAAATAAAGTTCAACAAATTCATATTGTTGGCGAGTATGCCAAGAAAATGATAAATGATTACAGAGATGCTTTACAATTTGTTGAAGACTATTTCCAATTGAATTATAGTTCCTTTCTCAACAAATATTTCAAAGGTAGCCGACAAAATGAAATTAAACGAAACTTAACTCCTGCTAAGTTCAGACAGTTATTCGGTGAGCTTTCACCAACGCAGTTGAAAATCATTACCGACAATGAAACAAAATATATAGTTGTTGCAGCCGGTCCCGGAAGTGGAAAAACCCGAGTGCTAGTTCACAAACTTGCTTCGTTGCTTTTAATGGAAGATGTAAAGCATGAGCAGTTGCTCATGGTTACTTTTTCAAGAGCAGCAGCAACAGAATTTAAAAAACGTTTACTCAAACTTATTGGCAATGCTGCTAACTACATTGAAATTAAAACTTTTCACTCTTACTGCTTCGACTTATTAGGAAAAGTTGGAAGTTTGAAAAAGGCAGATGTGATTTTAAAAAAGACTATTGAAAAAATCAGGAACAAAGAAGTTGAAGTTAGCCGAATCACAAAAACAGTTTTGGTAATTGACGAAGCACAGGATATGGACGAAGATGAGTTCAACCTGATTAATACATTGATGGCACAAAATGAAGAAATGAGAGTGATTGCTGTTGGTGATGACGACCAGAACATTTATGAATTCCGTGGAGCAAGCTCAAAATATCTTGAACAGTTTATTCAGGTAAACAAAGCAGTCAAAAATGAGCTAATTGAAAATTACAGAAGCAAAAGCAACCTTGTTCATTTTACAAATCAGTTTGTAAAGCGAATTCAACACCGTTTGAAAAACACACCAATAATTCCAAAGCAATCCGACAATGGTAAAATAAAATTGGTCAGTTATCAAAGTGCGAATCTCATTATTCCGCTTGTTCAAGATATCCTCACGACTGGACTTAGAGGAACTACATGTGTGTTGACAAAAACAAATGAAGAAGCATTACAAATCACAGGATTACTTTTGAAAAACGGGATGCAGGCAAAACTGATTCAAACGAATGACGGTTTCAGTTTGTATAATCTTGCAGAAGTCAGGTTCTTTTTGAGTAAATTGAATTTTGCTGATGATGTTTTTGTAATCAGCGATGATGTTTGGGATACTGCGAAAAGGGAATTATTGAATAAGTTTAACAAAAGCAATAAGTTAGAAATTTGTGTCAACATCATTAAAGATTTTGAAGCGACAAATCCAAAGAAAAAATACAAATCCGATTTAGAAGTTTTTATTCGTGAATCCAAATTGGAGGATTTCTTCAATGACAACGGAGAGACAATTTTTGTCTCAACCATTCACAAAGCAAAGGGAAAAGAATTTGATAACGTTTTCCTTATGCTTGAAAATTTTAACCCTACAACAGACGAAGCCAAGCGGCAATTATATGTTGCTATGACAAGGGCAAAACAAAATTTAACTATTCACTTAAATTCAAATTTTTTAGACAATATAAAAGCTGAGAATTTAGAACGAGTTGTTGAGTGGGGAATAAATATGCCTTCTACCGAAATCGTGATGCAATTATCCCACGAAGATGTTAATCTTGGATATTTTGAATTTGTTCAACATCGTTTTAGAAATATTTTGAGTGGTGATTCACTTACCATTAAAGAATTAGGATGTGCAAATTCAAATGGTGATTTAGTGCTAAAGTTTTCAAAGAAATTTCTTGAAACCATGGAAAGAATAGAAAGGAGTGGATACGAATTGAAAAGTGTAGAAGTAAACTTCGTTGTATACTGGCAAAATGAAGAAACTAAAAAAGAAGTGAAAATAATTTTACCAGAGCTATACTTTAAGAAAAAGCAAGATGATAGTAAATAAAGAAAAAGCAAGATGCCCCAATCGAATCAGGTTTTTCCTTTTCCGCTCAGGCTTTTTCCAGTGATGCCAGATGCAATATAGGAGACGGTTCCGAAGCCACCCGTCAAGATCAGCCAGTTTGATCTGTATGCTTGCCATGCGGAAAGCATTGATCCAGCCTAGCTGAACTTCATTCAATTTTTCGATACGTTCGTCGAAACTCATCGGGGTGGTTTTGCGGGTGATAGTTTTAAGTTTGTACTTTATACTGCTCCAGCTCTTTTCTGATACTACCAGTTGATACTTGCCGCATTCACCTTTCCTATAAGTTGGCACAAAGCCAAAACCGAGAAGGATAAAATGTACCGGGCGACGAATACCGCTTTTCTTCCGGTTGATATAGGCAGTGTTTCCCTGCCCTGCCTAAAACAAGGCTAGACCCCGTGCAATCGGGGAGCTTCCTTGTTACATTTAGGACAACTTAACGTTCAGCCCTTCAGTTCATCTGTGAGACCTCCGCCGTTTTCTGACAGCTCGTTTCCAAAACCTACTATGGCGTCTGCTGACTCCCTGACAATCCGCCAGTTGGCTGTTATCAGGATCTCCCCAGGTAAGAGCATCTTCCTTCCTCCAATCGCTGCGACATCTACCACCGAACATAACCGAAGTTTATAGGACGTTACAATGATGTGCTTGCTTATCCTTGTTTCGATAGCCTCATATGCCGTTTCTGTTCGTCAGTATCGGAGTTTGCCGGTTGGCTTCCTTCACTGCCTGGATATTCCGGCGATGTTGACCCCTCATTCCGGTGATATTGACCCCCTGTTTTTTCAGGTTTTGGAATGACCGATGTATGACAAAATTACATTTTTCTTCTTAAACTTTCACCTTTTAAT
>JBKDZK010000237.1:0-3494 GCA_047971205.1 Draconibacterium sp. | reverse complement strand
TATTCCTGTAAATATTTTTCTTCAAATTCTTTTGTCAGGGCAATGATTTGTTGCCCGGTTACCGCTAATTCGGTAGTTAGTTTTTCCAGTTTAAAGAGCAATGCGAGAGCCTTTTTATGCGAAAAATTACTGTGCAGTTCTTTTACAACCTGGTTGTAATTTGTCCCAACGGCACGAAATTGTGCATAAAAAGTGGTCAGCTTTGCCACGTATTCGAGTGCTGCCCGGTCGGTTTTCACCACGCGGAAGGGCTGGTCGAATACCCTTGCTTTAATAAAAACGGCTTTTGCTTTTACCCCTGATTGTTCAAATAGTGTCAGAAAACGGGCATATTCGTGGGCATTAAAACGTACCATAACGCACTCTGTTACGGGGTCGCTTTTTGCAGGGCGTCCCCCTTTTCGCCTCTGGCGATTTGTATTTTCTTGTTTCATCTGTCGGATATTTTAGTGTTTCAAAAATCCGGTACCATAACACAGTTATTGTTACTGTCCTTATCAAAAAGCAGCGACTTCGGAGCCTGCTTTTCTCCCCTTGCGGGCAAGCGGTTTTGGGTTACGTGAAATGAAATGAGTAACTCAAAACACAGCTTGCTATTTGCCACTTTGCAAATACAATCTGTCCGCCATCCGGACAGATAAATTGACAGGCTGCGAAACGCACGGATAGCAGTCTGACCTGTTACCGGTATCGAACCGGAGGCAAAGTTAGCGGTCATTGTAATCGACTGTACAACATGCATCTACACAAAAAGATGCCATTCCAATGCCACAAGAGGCCACCTGCCGTAAGACCCGTTTAAGCAGGATTTTATTGGCTTTTATTTGCATAGAAAATAAGGTGAACAGGCAAGCAGGTAATATTGCAAACAAGCTCAAATGTGTGTTCCTGCTGCCACAAATAAATAGTTGAACAGATGGAGACTTACTCAGTCAGAAAAACAGGAATGTACAGGTGTACGACAAAACGCAAAAATGCAAAAGCACAAATGCTTATGCATGCTTTTAGGCTTTTACACATTTAAGCCTGTTCACTTGTGTTTGCATTGCAATTTAACCAAGTAAACACGCAGGTATGCAGACGGAATAAGTTGCAACTAAACAGGGAAATGAATCCGCACAGGAATAAATAAACAAATGTTTCACTAAAAGTACAGACAAAGAAAAAGAAACCGATTTATGTGGCTTTCTCTACCCAAAAGGGCGGAGCGGACAAGACAACACTAACCGTTCTGGTTGCCAGTTATCTTCATTATCTCAGGGATTACAACGTGGCCGTAATAGACTGCAACTATCCGCAACGCTCTATCGTAGAGATGCGCGAGAGGGATTTAAAGCTGGCGCTTGAAGACGAGCACTATAAAAAGATGGCTTACGAACAATTCACCCGGATAAACAAAAAAGCGTATCCGGTAATTGAGAGTAACACGAAAGAAGCCATAGCAGATGCCGAATACCTGATTCCACAGGGCGATTATGATTTTATCTTCTTCGACCTGCCGGGAACAATGAACAACGAACACCTGATACATTCACTGGCGGAAATGGATTACCTGATTGCGCCCATCAGTGCCGACCGCGTAGTTCTGGAAAGCACCCTCAATTACCTGCTCGTGGTAAAAGAGCACATTATGCAACCGGGCAAATCCAACATCAAAAACCTGTACCTGCTCTGGAATATGGTAGATGGCCGTGAAAAGTCGGAACTGTATGACGTTTATGAAACAGTGATTGGAGAATTGGGATTCCAACTATTTAGAACTTTCTTACCCGATACAAAACGGTTCCGACATGAACAATCCTTCAACCACCAGTCCCTGTTCCGTTCTACATTGTTCTCTCCGGATAAAACGCTCTTGAAAGGGAGTAACCTCGATGTGCTTACGGATGAATTTCTTAACCTGATTAAAATAAGGTTCATGGACAAAAACAACAAACAAGAAAAGCTGGATGCCTCTTTTATCATCAGTCGGGCTAAAAGCCGGAACCGACCGTTGAGCCCGTACTCTCAACCTTTAGGAGAAAAGTCGGAACAACCGGAAATGAAACATGGTTTGGATGAGAAATCGCAGGATGAGCCACGCAAACGTAAAACCAAAGGAACGGATTATGAAGTGCTCTTTTTCAAAGAGGCAGAAGTCAAAACCCGAAGTGGAAAAGTAGTTTATATCCGCAAAGAGTCTCATGACCGTATCCTGAAAATAGTCAGGGTGATTGGAGAAAACGAACTGTCCTTGTTCAGCTATTTAGACAATGTACTGGAACACCACTTTGCCATGTTCCAGGAGGACATTTCTAAACTGTACAAGAAAAAGAATACTGATATATTTTGATATAGGGAGACGGTTCTAATTCCAGAAACAGATGATAACGGTTACACCTTATACAGTACTGGCGTTGTTGGTTGCTTTTGCGGTTCTTTACGCACTCTGGACAATGCACTTTTCATTTCTGAAAACCGGCGTTTTCGGAAAGAAAGCAAGGAGGCAATGCTCCGGGAACAGGACAAGAAAAAGAACAAAGGTGATATTGTCGGCAAAAGCCAGTTTGTCCTCAAGGAACGCATCCCTGTGCCACAAACTGCCAAAGAAGCTGACAACGAAAAAGATAAGGGGAAAGGAAATATATTTGCCCTGTCAGATGTACCAAAAGAACATTCCCGGATAATTCCGGCGGACGAACTGGACGACGTTTTCGGCGAAGTTCCTCCCGGCGAAGCCAACCCGCCACTCGATATTGACTGTCCGATACCGGAAGAACCGGAACCGGCGGATGAAGAGGAAGAATACGAAGCCTTACAGGTTTCAGGCCGCTTGTTGACCGAGGGAATCAGTTTTGAACAAATGGGCGAAGCCTACCGCACCGTGGTACACAATCCGATTATTACAGAGGAGAAAAAAGAAGATTCTGATGCAGGCAGCTTTTATCCTTGCCGTCGTTTCAAACGCATTTGCCCAGGGCGATGGCTCCGCCGGGATTACTGAAGCCACCAACATGGTTACTTCATATTTTGACCCCGGAACCAAACTGATTTATGCCATTGGCGCTGTAGTTGGGCTTATTGGCGGAATCAAAGTTTACAACAAGTTCAGCTCGAGAGACCCGGACACCAGTAAAACTGCTGCAAGCTGGTTCGGGGCATGTATTTTCCTTATTGTGGCTGCGACCATCCTGCGTTCGTTCTTCCTTTAATTGATTTCCCGAAAATTATTATGGAGTACAATATCAATAAAGGAATTGGCAAAAGCGTGGAATTTAAGGGTTTGAAATCGCAATACCTGTTTATTTTCGCCGGCGGACTGCTTGCCGTGTTTGTGGTGTTTATCATTCTATACATGGCAGGAGTTAGCCAGTTGTTTTGCATCGCATTTGGCGTAGTTACAGCCTCGGTGCTTGTCTGGCTGACTTTCAACCTGAACACCCGTTACGGCGAATCAGGACTGATGAAGCTCATGGCAAAAAAACAGCATCCCCGCTTCCTGATCAACCGGAAAG
>JBKDZK010000236.1:0-2098 GCA_047971205.1 Draconibacterium sp. | reverse complement strand
TGTAAGGAACATTTCCATACAGGTCAACTAAATACTGGAAACCGTAAGCTTTTATTACAGCCCCCATGAGATAGGCTCCCCAATTTTCGCTTTCCGCTACTTTTTTAAGGAAGATTTCATTGTCGCTCAAGCCGTCTACAAACATGGCACGGTAAGAGCGTTCTATAACATTGGTGTTACTGCTAATCGCGTATGTTTCGTAAATTTTGTATTGCGAAGAGGTATTGTTCTGGGCCCAATGCTGCGACCAGAAGGAACCAATTAAACCCCAATCGGCGCAGTAAACATTGGTTACGGCAGCCTGTGCAGATGTAAGTAGTAATTCATCCGAAACATCGTTAGGGAAATTGGGATTTTCGTTAATGTCCAGAAAATCATTGCAAGATGATAGAAACAGGACAATACTTATTATTGTGATTAACTTTTTCATATGAATACTATTTAAAAGGTTAAGTCTAATTTCAGTCCATAGGTTCTAACAGAAGGAGCTCCGTTAAACTCACCAAATAATCCTTGAATGTCGTTATCCCAGGTAGTTGTTTCCGGGTCTACATAGCTGTTGTCTTTAGGTGTCCACAAAAACAGGTTTCTGCCAAACAGGGAAACATTTGCCGACGACAGGAATGTTTTGTTGAGTAAGGACCCGCTAAATCTGTAGGAAAGAGAAACCTCGCGTAACTTGATAAAGGTTCTTGAAATAAGCCTCGAACGTTCAAATGGTTTATTGGTGTTCGATGAATAATAGTCGTGCCAGTTATCAACTACAGGTGTTGTATTTTCGGTATAGCCTGTAACGTTTCCTTCAGCATCTTTAATTTCTGTAACCGTGTTCGGTATAATCCACGGTCGGCGGTCGTTGGTTGTCGATTGCTCGTTATTTCCCGACCAGTAAGTGGCATCAGCTGTATTGGAATACATTAACCCTCCCTTTTGATAGTCGATCAGGAATGAGAATCTTAGTCCTTTGTACGACAGATTATTGGTAAACGACATCATAAAGTCAGGAACCGAAGATCCTACAAGTTTTTTGTCGCCTTCAACCGGAAGACCGTTGTCGCCAACAATAATTTTTCCATCCGGCGAATATCTGTAATCCGGAATCCGGTACATACCCAGTTGTTCGCCTGGGATGGCAACAAATTCAGTTTCGTAAGCATCGTTTATCAGGTATTCAGAAACTCCCAGTTCTTCCGACAATTCATCGAGTACCATATTGGCTTTGTTGAACAGGTAGGTAAAATCCCATGTGAAATTGGTGGTTTTTACCGGGGTGATATTTATGGCCAGCTCAATACCGTCGTTGGTAATTTGCCCCAGATTGGAAGTTATCTCCCTGTATCCGGTTGATGCTGCAATGTTGGCAAGCATAATCAAATCGGTAGTCGTTTTCTTGTAATAGGCAAAGTCGACTCCAATGCGATTCGACAAGAACCTTAGGTCGGTACCAATTTCAAGTTCTTTCGAGATCTCAGGCTTTAAGTTCGGATTGCCTAAGCGCTGGTGCTTTTCGTAAGCAGGAATTCCGCCAACGGGGTAGTTGGTAAAACCAAAACCACCGGCACGCAAAATGGAAGGCCTGTAAATTTCGGATGTCATAAACGGAGCTGCATCGTTACCCGCAAGGGCGTAACTTAAACGGAGTTTTCCGTATGAAAGGGTTTTATTCTCAGGAAGTAAATCGGTGAAAATGAATCCGAGTGTTGCCCCAGGATAAAAGAATGAGTTATTTCCGATTGGAAGAGTAGACGACCAGTCATTACGTGCCTGAAGATTTATAAACAGGTAATCGTTAAACTCAAGTCCCAGCTGTCCGAAAATACCCACCAGCCTGCGTTTGTTTTCTGATGTATACACTTCGGCTGACCCACTGATGTTTCCTACGTTGTAATATCCAGGAACAACCAAGCCTTTCGAAATAATGTTATCGCGTTTAAAAGAACGCTGGTTTATATTGTTTCCGAAAAGAACATTGTATCTCAGATTTCCTCCGAAAATTTCTACTTCGTTGTTGTAATTAATTACCAGGTCGCTGTTCAATTGTGTCAGGTATCTTGCTTCCTCTTTTACTGCACCGGCAACATCGTTAATGGTGCCCGAG
>JBKDZK010000235.1:0-2359 GCA_047971205.1 Draconibacterium sp. | reverse complement strand
TCTGACTCCGCTGAGTGCCGATTTGAACGGAATGCGCCAGACTTTGCTCTGTGGAGGACTGGAAGCGATTGCCTACAACGCCAACCGCCAGAATAAAAACCTGCGCTTTTACGAATTTGGTAACTGTTACTTTTACAAAGGTACACAGCTAAAAGACCAGCCGGCCAACAACTACTGGGAAGAAAACCACCTGGCATTGTTTGTTACCGGAAATAAGGAAGTTGAGAACTGGACAGCCAAAGAACAAACCACCTCGTTTTACGAGCTGAAAACCTATGCCGAAAACATTTTGAAACTCTTGGGCTTGCTAAACAGCAACCTGGATGAAAAAGATTCGGAAAGCGAACTTTTCTCGGATGGTTTGACATACAGTTACAACAATAAAACAGTACTTGAATTGGGTGTTGTAGCCCGTCAGCTTCTGAAGAAATTTGACATTGAATCACCGGTGTACTATGCCGATTTCAACTGGGATCATGTTTTCGATGCGCATAAAAAACACACCGTTCTGTTTGAGGAGCTATCCAAGTTCCCGGCTGTTCGTCGCGACCTGGCTTTGCTGATCGACAAATCGGTAAAGTTCGACCAGATCAAACAAGTGGCGCTGAAAACCGAACGCCAGTTGTTACAACAGGTCGACCTGTTTGACGTGTACGAAGGCAAAGGCGTACCGGAAGGGAAAAAATCGTACGCGGTTAGTTTCATCCTGCGCGACAACAACAAAACACTGAACGACAAGCTGATCGACAAAACCATGCAGCGCCTGATCGCAGCATTCGACCGTGAGTTGGGAGCCTCGTTGCGTTAATCGCAAATTGGTGTTACCTTTGTTTCAGAATGACAGACAGAGATTTTACCATAAAAAGTACGATTCAGAAACTGAACCGTTTACCGGATGAAAAACTTCCGGAAGTAGAAAATTTTATTGATTTTCTTCTGGCTAAAATAGATGATGCGCTGCTAACCGAAGGAATGCAAAAATTAACTTCGGAATCAAAAGCATTTAAGTATTTAGAACACGAAGAAAATCTGTACTCTGTTGAAGATTTGAAAGAAAAATACAAATGATGGCCCGACCCCGGGAATAGAGAACATTCAGTAAACATAAAGGAACATGCAAAAGGATGACATAGTAAATTTGCCACCATCGACAAAGATCTTGTCATTGGAAAATTGGGTGAGATGGAATTGAATTACGTCCGGCAGTTGAATCAAAATCTAATGGAGATTCTCCAGCTATCCTGATCATGCAAAACCACACCAAAGGAATTATATACGCGTCGATCACCGCCTTTTTCTGGGGTTTTCTGGCCATCGCATTAAAGGTTGCTGTTCGCGAGGTGGATCCGCCAACCATTGTCTGGTTCCGTTTTGTGATCGCTTTTATCATGCTTGCGGTATGGCTGGGGATCAAAAACCGGTCTTCGTTCCGCATTCTGGTAAAACCGCCCGTTCTGTTGATTGTAGCCGCCATGGCTTTGTCGTGGAACTACATGGGCTACATGCTCGGTATCCATCATACCACGCCGAGCAACGCACAGCTTTTTATTCAAAGTGGCCCGCTTATCCTGGCTACCGCGGGTTTTGTATTGTTCAGAGAAAAAGTCAGCAGAAACCAGATCATCGGCTTTGCCATTGCGTTGGCTGGCTTTTCCTTTTTTTACCACGATCAGCTAAGCGCTTTTTTCGACAGCCGCGGAGATTACCAAATCGGAATACTTTTAACCATTTCGGGCGCGGTTGCGTGGTCGGTTTACGCCATTCTGCAAAAGAAACTGGTCGTAAACCATCCGGTTGATGCGCTTAACTTGTTTTTATTTGGCTTTCCTGCTATTGCTTACATTCCTTTTGTTGATTTCCACTCGCTGATGCACCTGCATTGGTCGTGGTGGCTGCTGCTGGTATTTTTAGGAATGAATACTTTTATTGCCTATACCTGTGTTGCCAATGCACTAAAATACACCGAGGCCAACAAAGTCAGCATTATTCTGATTCTTAACCCGATGATCACTTTCATAACCATGGGTATTCTAACGGAGCTAAATGTTTCGTGGATTGCCCCCGAACGCTTCTCTATGATAACACTGGCAGGCGTTGTACTTGTTTTTACCGGCGCCATTCTGGTAGTTCGGAAAACAGGAAACAAAAGAACACCTAAACAAAACAGCAATGTTAAGGCCAGTTAAAAAGTTTTTATACTTAAAGTGCCACATCACTTCCCAGGCATAACTTGAATTTATTACGTAACATAAGCCACCGAAATCAACAAAATCCTCCGCTAATACCGTGTTTTGTTGTTTTCTTCTCAGTAAAAAAGGAAGCAGGCTGACCGGACTTTAAAAGCCAACATCGAAAAATA
>JBKDZK010000234.1:0-18634 GCA_047971205.1 Draconibacterium sp. | reverse complement strand
GTGAATGTGGTATTGCACCCGGTCAAAGCCTTTTTGGTAATCCTCAAAAGAGACCGGATGTGTTTCCCATTTTTCTATAGTGGAGTCCGGCTTCTTCGGCGTGAAGTTAGCTTTCTTTCCCGCCTGCCATAGCAGCTGAGAATCGTCACCAGGCGGCAAAATAATGGCTTCCTTCTCTTCAAAGTCGATCAGAAAAACAAAGGCTTCGCCCCTGCTTCCCAAAGCATTCATTTGATGTCCTATTTCCTCCCTGATAACCATCTTGCGGGCGCAAAGATAAAAAAGCTTGCGGGATTTTGTATTAGCATAATAATGAAGGGGGGTACTGTGATGCCGTGTAGCAGTTTATGTATTTCAGGGATTGTTATTGATTGAAACCACGCAGCACGCAGTTGGCTTCGGAATCCGTCCGTCAAAACGGGATGGATTCCTCGCCATGACAATCGATAAGAAAGTACTACGCAGCGGACAGTACATGATATGTTTGGGCAGGGCACTGCACGTCCGCTGCTGAATAAAAATAAAAACAGAGTCATTGCGATCCCG
Organism: Draconibacterium sp.; assembly: GCA_047971205.1. Taxonomy (GTDB): domain Bacteria; phylum Bacteroidota; class Bacteroidia; order Bacteroidales; family Prolixibacteraceae; genus Draconibacterium. The sequence continues at coordinate 18,088 of JBKDZK010000234.1, read as the reverse complement.
AATATTCGGAAGAAGCAATCTTTGAAGCTCACAGCTCATTGCAAATTCCTTCCGCCGATCCTCGCCGATTCTCTGCAATATTGCTATTTTTACAGCAAATTCCCGAAAGGATGGAGATTGCGAATAATTTACTGGAACTAAAAAAAGGATTACCGCCCGGTGTGCAGTTGGTAGCTGTTTCGAAAACCAAGCCCAACGAGGATATTCTGGAGGCTTACCAGGCCGGGCAGCGTGTTTTTGGTGAGAACAAAGTACAGGATTTAGCCCAAAAATACGAGGAGCTGCCCAAAGATATTGAGTGGCATTTTATCGGGCACCCGCAAACCAACAAGGTGAAGTACATGGCTCCTTTTGTGAGTCTGATCCATGGAGTGGATTCGCTTAAGTTACTGAAGACGATCGACAAGGAGGCTGCGAAAAATAAGCGGACCATCCGCTGTCTCTTGCAGTTTCATATCGCCGAAGAAAGCACCAAATTTGGCCTCTCGGAAGAGGAAGCCGTTGAAATGCTGGATACAGACGAAGTGCAGAAGCTTCAAAACGTTGAAATTGCCGGGGTAATGGGAATGGCTACCTATACTGATGATGAAAATCAGATCAGAAAAGAGTTTCGTGTGTTGCACAATATTTTTTCTGTTCTGAAAAATAAATATTTTTCGACAGCCGATTCGTTTTGTGAAATTTCGATGGGCATGTCAGACGATTACCCGCTTGCGATTGAAGAAGGAAGTACCATGATTCGGGTGGGGAGTAAAATTTTTGGAGAGAGGAATTATCAAAATAAAAACTAAATTTCGATACTTTTTCGCCTGGCAAAAAGTTGGGTGCAGAAAATAATCATTTAAATAAAATTCGATGGTAAATCTTGAAACAACATACCTGGGATTGAAATTGAAAAATCCGCTTGTGGCAGCCAGCTCGGGTTTAACAAGTTCAGTAGAAAAAATAAAAGAGCTGGCCGAAGCCGGAATTGGCGCCGTTGTGCTGAAATCGATCTTCGAGGAACAGATCAACAACGAAGTAACCAATATGCTGAGCAAAGACCAGCAGAACACTTCGTACCCCGAGGCGGAGGATTACATAAAGAATTACCTGCGCGATAATACGATTACCAAACACCTGGAACTGGTGAAGAAAGCCAAAGAAGCAGTGGATGTGCCGATTATTGCAAGCATTAACTGTGTGAGCTCGGCCGAGTGGACCAGTTTTGCCCGGGATTTTGAAGAAGCCGGTGCCGATGCCATCGAACTGAATATTTTCTATTTGCCAACTGATCGAAACGAGAAACCCGGAGTGGTTGAGCAATTGTATCTCGATGTGTTGAAAAAAGTAAAGTCGGAAGTATCCATTCCGGTGTCGGTAAAATTCGGACTGCACCACAGCAACATTATTGGTATGGCCGACAAACTGAAAGCCAACGGCGCTGCGGGTATTGTAATGTTTAACCGTTTTTACGAACCTGATATTAATCTTGAAACGCTGGAACTGACCGCTTCTGAAGTTTTTAGTTCTCCGGCCGATATTCGCAGAAGTCTGCGCTGGGTGGGCATTGTTTCATCAGCAATTAATAATCTCGATATTGCAGCGTCTACCGGCATTCATAATGGCGATGGCGTTCTTAAACAACTGCTGGCCGGTGCCAAAGTTGCCCAGCTTTGTTCTTCGTTGTATGTAAACGGAGCGGGTGTTGTTCCGAAAATGCTGGAAGATATGACTGCTTTTATGAAAAAATGGAACTTTAAAACGGTGGCCGATTTCAGGGGAAGACTGTCGTACAAAAACATTCCTGATCCATTGTTGTACGAGCGTTCGCAGTTTATGAAATATTTCTCCAACAAAAAGTAAGAAATTATACAATGACCTTCTTTAAACCGGCTTTCCTCTTCCAACTTGTCATTTTTATGGGGATGGCCGGTTTTGTTTTGGCCGAAAGTGCAGATCCTCCGGTAATTGAGAATCCAGCGACCAACGTAATGTTGTATTGTGCCGAGTCGGTTGCAGTGGCACCTTTAATCACCATTGAAAACATCCAGGTAATAAAGGAAAGTGATGGGATTAAGATTTCCATCTCAAATTACATTAAAGGGGAAGATTTACTGGAGTTTGAAAAAGTGGGCTCCTTTAACTATAGATGGGATGTAAACACGGGGTCTATGGAAATTACCGGGGTGGGAACCGACGAAGCGTATGAAGAGGCCGCAAAAAAAGTTTATTACCGGAATATATCCTCGAATCCGACTGGTGGAATTCGTTCTTTTTCCATTAGTTTACGCGATGCCGATTACCTTCCTTTTACTGCTGATTCGGGGCATTTTTATCAATACATTCCCAAGCTGGATGTTACCTGGAAACAAGCCCGCGATTTGGCTGCCAATGCCGATTATTATGGCTTGAAGGGATATTTGGCCACCATAACATCGAGTGCTGAAAACGATTTTATCTGGACAAAAATTGATGGAGTGGGGTGGATTGGCGCCAGCGACGAAGCCACCGAAGAAAAGTGGATGTGGGTAACCGGCCCCGAAGCCGGTACGCACTTCTGGCAGGGGACCTACTCCAATGGTTACCGTGTAAACAATATGTTTTCGTTTTGGAATAACGGGGAACCCAATAATGTAAACGGTAGCAATGGAATTGGGGAAGATTATGCACATATTAATGCGAATCCGGGTACGATTCCAAAATCATGGAACGATCTGCCCAATGCGGGAGGTGGTCCAAATTCGCAGTATTACAGGGCGCAGGGATATGTGGTGGAATACGGCGGTATGCCCGGCGATCCGAAATTAAAACTTTCGGCCACCAGTTATGTGGATGTGAAAGACAGCAAAGCGCCTGAACTCGACTACAACCAGATGGATACTTTTTTATGCGGTTCATTGATTCAGGAGTTTAAAATTGCGTTTAGCAATGGTCAACCTGCAATAACCCTGAAACCGTTGGATTCATGTGTCTCAGTTGTTGACGGGAATACATATTCTCCTACAATTACCGTCCCCAAATTCGGGACTTATCCTTTTCAACTGGATATGGCAGCGCAATCAGGTTGTGAATACATCGATACCATTCATTTGGGGGTACATAACCAACCGGAAGCAAAATTTAAACTGGATGAGACTACTTGCGAAGGCTACAACCTGCAATTGGAATTTGAAAGAATAACTGTAAACGAAGCCACTTTTACCTGGTATTACAACGGCGAAGAGTTTGCTTCGGAAACTGATTTGATGGAGGTGGAAATTCCGCTCGGTTTTAGTGTGATGGATCGTACGGTTGGCCTGAAAGTAAACGAACAGGGATGTGTCGATTCATCTGAGAAACCGGTTTCGGTGGTTCCCGGAAATTCGGTAATAGTGGATGATCCGGTAGCTTGTTCGCCTCAGTCAACGCAGCTGGTTGCAACTGCTGTTGAGTCAGCTGCTTCTTATTTCTGGGACTTTGGTGATGGAAACAGCTCGCCGGAACAGAAACCCAACCATTTATTTCTCAATTCATCGGATACCGTTCGCACATTTGATGTAAGTCTAACTGTAGTATCGAATACAGGCTGCCGGAATTTTGAAGTGATGGACGATCTTGTCAGTGTATACCCGGTCCCTGTAGCTGCATTCGACCCTGTTCCTGAAGTGGCAGTGATCACTTCGCCGGGAATCAGCTTTTACAATAACAGCCACGCGGCCATTTCGTCGTTGTGGGATTTTGGAGACAATACTTCTGCTTCGGAAGAAGAAAATCCGGTACATAAATACAATGATATTGGGGATTTTTATGTGCGTTTGGAGGTGGCCAATGACTTTGGCTGCAGAGACACGCTGGTACGCATTGTCGGTATTGATTTCGACCGGTTTTTCCCACCCAATGCTTTTTCGCCCAATGCCGCAACGGAAGAAGACCGTGAGTTCCGGATTTACGGAAAAGGGATAATTGAAGATGGTTACAAGCTGATGATCTATAACCGCTGGGGAGAAACGGTTTTTGAATCCAACAGTTCTTCCGTAGGCTGGGACGGCAAGATGAGTAACGGAAATGATGCGCCGGCGGGCGTTTATACCTGGGTGTTTCAATACATCGATGTTAAATCAAAAAAGCACACACAACAAGGCAATGTAACTTTGCTGTATTAGTCCGTTCTTTTTAAAAATATTAACACTCCCTATATTCTATAACATATTATTTTGCCTCTGATTTTCGTAAATTGTAGACTCCATTTGAAAGGTGAAAAAATGAATAAAATGGAAGGGACACGAAGAGATTTGACTGACAAAAAGTATCCGGTATTTAAGGGTTATCGGGTGAAGGTTGTGAAAAAAAGTTGGGAGACGGTTGAACAGCAGTTTGTGGTGCCGTGGGAGATGAAACATGAGGAATGCAAAGCAACCACTCATTAAATCATCGGTATCAGCAACTTGTTTTGTATGACTCTTTTTCTTTTAACATTCATAAAAAATGTCAGTGATATTTCGTGAGAACCGTAGCTGTAGTTCGATAGTTTAGAAAGCGTGTAATCAAAGCTATAGCCAAACTGGAATTTCTCGCGGGCGAGTCCTATTAATGCAATTACGGCATCGGGTCGTTTGTCAAGATTGTTTCTGAACCAGCCGCCAAATACAAATGTTTTTTCAATCATATAAATTCCCAGGTTTAACTGTTTAAAGCTTCCCTGTTGCTGGTAAAGTATGTTGGGCGAAAGCTTGTATTCGCGCGACAAGAGTCCGTGATGAAAATTTTTTGAACGGGCACCTGCATGTACGGTTATTTTCATAGGCAGTTTGCCTTTCTGATCTCCCTCAATGATCGACTCGTTGGGTTGGGAAAGGTGATGAACACTTGCTCCCCAGAATACCTCGCGGTATTGCCCCACTGTCCCAAAGGCAAAATCGGGGAATATCTTTCGGTCGTTCGAGACTGTCACCGGAGCACCTCCTGTAATCACTCCAGAAATCTGATCGATGTTGGAGGGGAACACCAGCTGATTGAGGTCGAACTGTTTTACCATAAGGCCTCCCTGTAATCCGAGGGTCATAAATGTCTCTTTCCCCAGCTGAACATGATGAGAATAGGCCACATTGGCTGAAGTTGTGTTTACGATGGCGTTGGGTTCGCGGTCGTAATAGAGTTGAAAGCCGATCCCTGATTTCAGGTTTTGGGTTAAGCGGTCGTACGAAACAGAATAGTTGCTGAATGCAGAGCCGTTTTGAGGCCACTGATTCCGGTAATTGGCAACTGCACGCGGAAGCTCCGAGGTGCCGGCAAAAGCCGGATTCAAATGAAGCGGATTGGCAAAAAACTGCGAATACCCCGGATCTTGAGCGAAGAGCATAACGGGGAAAAAGAGCACTATATACACGAGTCTACCAAGGTTCATCTGATCCCGGTTAAGTTGTTAGGCCGGCCAATGTACAAAATCATTTCTACTTTCTTTTAACTGCCCACGGATTAATTCGGGTGTAATCAATTTCAGGAATGGTAACGCGCAGGGCAAGTTCCACACAAAATCCAATTTCGTCTGAAATTCCCGGAATTCCGGCCCCGGCGCTCAAATCAATTCGGGTATAATCACTGGCATAGCCAACGGTGCCTCCCAGGGTGTGAACGTTGTTGGTAAAATCGCTTTGAAGAAAAGCACCCAGCGTATGACGGGTGTGTTGGGTAAACACTCTGAACCGGCACACATACAGGTCGGTGTTGTACGACACAATCTGTTCGGGGGTGAGAATAAAAGGCCTGGAGCGGAGTCCATTTTTAAAACCTCGATTCTTTTTAGATAGGTACAGAACAAGGCAGACCGGGTTGTTTTTTGTGTCGAGTGAGTCGGTGGCCATGTCCATTTTCAGGGGAACACTTAGGGTCATTCCGCAGGTAAGTGCTTCCGTGTCCCATAAAAAACCAACCCGTGGTTTGACTATCACATAGCGCATGAACTCTGGACCCGGGAGGTTCGATGGTGTTTCGGGATCAATCAACATCCGGTCGAGCGTGTGAACCCACCATTGCTTGGTCGCCATTAAAATATAGCCGCCTGCCGAAAGACGGATGGTACCGTTTTTTGTCTTTTTCGGAAATCCTGCATAGCTAAAACCAGCTTCGGTGGTACTGATATTGCGGCTGCCAATCAGTCCCTGCTGGAAGTAGAACGCAATTCCGCCTTTCAGTTTGTCGGAATACGTATCGTAAGTGGCGTAAAAAAGATTGAAGGCTATGGAGTCATTCAGCTGGTAAAAGTGGTTGCCGGTTCGCAGGGAAGTGGTGTTGCCAAACCCTGCAAATCCGGGGTTGGCGATTACCGGGTTCCAAAACGGATTTAACTGGCTTTCGTTTTGCGCATGCGCCAGCAGATTTGCACACGCAAACATCCACAAAACCCCTATTTTTACCGCAACTCTCAAGTATTCACCTCTTTTTAGGAGGACATTCGTAAAATTTCTTCCAGAAAGTACTGTTTGCGTTCGTCAGCCGTTCGTAAGGCTCCCGCAATTTTCAATCGGATGGCCTTGAACTCCTCCTCCGGTGGAAAATGTTCCAGGTTTTCGATGACTGTAAAGGCCTCAAAAGCAACCTCCCAGCTTTCAGAAATTACGAGGTCGGCAAAAACTCCCACATAGCTGCCAAAGTCCAGCCCGTTTTGCCAGCAGGTGGTGATGATCTCTTTTCTGAGGTTTTTGTATTTTTCATTCTGAAGCACTTCGATAAAAACCGGAATGGTTTCCTTGTCTTTCACGGTTCCCAGCAGTTTCAAAATCGCTTCTTTTACTTCTGCTTCCGGAGCTGAAAGCAGGATTTCAAAAAGCATTGGAAGATATTCTTTGTTTCCTTTTTCGCGCAGTGATTCTACGGCTGCCAAAACCGTTTCTGCATTGGCCGAAAACAGTTTGTCTCTTGTTGCTGTATCTATCTTTTGCTGTTTCATTTGTCTGATTTTCTTCTGTTGAACGGCTGTAAAAATACGTTAATAAATGAGCCAAAACAAAGCTCGTTCTTAAATGTTTCCATTATTCGGTACCTTTGGGGCATTCATGAAAAATATTGAAGAGTTAAAGGAGGCTAATGTTGGCCGGTTAATGCTGAAATACTTTATTCCGGCCTTTGTGGGTGTGTTTGTCAATGCACTGTACAACATTGTTGACCGGATTTTTATTGGACAGGGAGTTGGGGCTGAGGCACTTTCGGGTGTTTCGGTTATTTTTCCGATTATGCTGGTGATGATGGGATTTGGGATGCTGATCGGGATCGGAACCGGTGTTTATGTTTCCATCAACATGGGGAAAAAACAAATGGACCGCGCCGAGCAAACGCTGGGAACGGGCTTTGTGCTGATGGTAATTGTGTCGCTTTTGATTACAGTAGTAACCTACATTTTTAAAGTTCCCATCTTAAAATCTTTTGGATCAACGGAGGAAACCTTTCAGTATGCCAATGATTACCTGGACATTGTTCTGTCCGGAACCCTTTTTATGATCATGGGCTTTTCGCTGAATAACGTAATCCGTTCCGAAGGAAATGCCCGGATCGCCATGATTTCGATGCTGTTGAGCTCAGTCACCAACCTGATTCTGGACCCGATTTTTATTTTCTGGCTCGATATGGGAGTAAAAGGAGCTGCATACGCAACCGTTATTTCCATGTTTGTGTTAATGGCCTGGGTCCTTTTTCATTTCTTGTGGAGCAAGCGGGCTGTTCTTCGCTTAAGATTAAAGAATATTAGGATTGACTGGTACATTTTGCTGGAAATTGTGGCGATTGGAATGGCACCTTTTTCGATGCAAATAAGCAGCAGTTTTGTACAGGGGTTACTCAATAAACAACTGATCGGCTTTGGAGGTGATTTGGCTGTTGGTGCAATGGGCATCATCAATTCGGTGGTTTCTTTGGTGGTGATGGCCATTGTGGCGCTGAATATGGCTTCGCAGCCGATTATCGGGTTTAGTTACGGAGCCAAATCGGTGGAACGAATCAAACATGCTCTGCGTATTTCGTTGGTGGCAGCTACGCTAATTTCGGTCGGTGCATTTGTGTTTATCGAATTTTTCCCCGGAATTATCATTAAAGTTTTTAACAGCGACAGTCGGCAGCTTTACGAAATCGCATCGCGGGGACTGCGGATTTTTGTGCTGGCTTTCCCCTTTGTTGGTTTCCAGGTGGTGGCCTCCAACTTTTTTCAGGCGATCGGAAAAGCCGGCTTGTCGATGTTTGCAACGCTGTTTAGGCAAGTGATTGCGCTGATTCCTTTGTTGCTTGTTTTGCCCGGTATTTTTCAGATCGATGGCATTTGGATGAGCTTCCCGATTTCCGATTTTTTGTCGGCAATTGTGGTTGCTTTTATGTTGACCCGCGAATGGAAACGTTTACCTTTAATTGTTGGTGAAAGTAATGCGAAGTAAAATTATAAAGGTAATTGCTCCGCTGAACTTTACTTTCTGGATGGCTATCACCGGCGTAATTCTGATTCTCCCTCTTGTTGTTTTGCTTGTGGTGGGAATTTATTCTTTAGTTGGCAGAACCCTACGTCGTTAATTTTTCTTTCAACGCCTGTCCGGTGTATGAATCTTTCATCCCGATCAAATCTTCAGGAAGTCCTTCAAATACCAGTTTTCCTCCTTTGTCGCCACCTTCGGGCCCCAGGTCAATGATCCAGTCGGCGCATTTGATCACCTCCATGTTGTGTTCGATAACAATAATCGAATGTCCGCGAGAGATCAGGGCATTAAAAGAATCAAGCAGTTTCTGGATATCGTGGAAGTGCAGGCCGGTAGTAGGCTCGTCAAAAACAAAAAGGGTAGGGGCATCTTTTTCGCGTGCCAGGAACGAGGCCAGTTTCACGCGTTGGCTTTCTCCCCCGGAAAGCGTACTCGACGACTGCCCGAGTTTTATGTATCCCAATCCAACATCCTGCAAAGGTTGCAGTCGTTTCACAATCTTCTTTTCGGTTGAGCTTTTTCCTTTTGCAAACAGTTCGATCGCCTGATTAACCGTGAGATTCAGAATGTCGTCGATGTTGTGGTCATGGTAACGGACATCCAGAACATCTTCTTTGAAACGTTTTCCGCCGCAGCTTTCACAGACCAGGAAAACATCGGCCAGAAACTGCATTTCCACTTTAATGGTTCCTTCTCCCTGGCACTCGTCGCAACGGCCGCCATCCACGTTAAACGAGAAATGAGAGGCTTTCAATCCCTGTATTTTTGCGGCCTGTTGTTCCGAAAACAGTTTTCGGATCTCGTCGTAGGCTTTCAGGTAAGTTACCGGGTTGGAACGCGATGATTTCCCGATCGGGTTTTGATCGATAAATTCAATGGCATCCAGCATTTTGTAATCGCCCAGAACGGCATCGTGATGGCCGGTTCGTTCGCCGTAACCACCCAGTATTTTTGTAAGCGCAGGCGTCAGAATTTTGGTGACCAGTGACGATTTTCCTGAACCACTAACTCCGGTCACCACCGTCATTGTATTCAGCGGAAACTTTACCCGGATGTTTTTCAGGTTATTTTCGCGTGCTCCTACTACTTCAATAAAGTTGGTCCACTTGCGCCGGCGCGCAGGAACCGCGATCTTTTCAATGCCAGTCAGGTATTTGGTGGTCAGACTCTCAGGTTTTTTTGCCAGCTCCTCGTGGTTCCCCTGGAAAACCACTTCGCCACCGTGTTGCCCTGCCAGTGGCCCAATGTCGATCACTTCATCAGCTGCACGGATGATCTCTTCGTCGTGTTCCACCACAAAAACGGTATTCCCGATCATTTGCAGGCGTCGCAATACTTTTATCAGTTTTTCAGTATCTCTGGAATGAAGACCGATGCTGGGTTCATCTAAAATATAAAGTGAGCCTACGAGGCTGCTTCCCAGCGATGTGGCCAGGTTAATACGTTGCGATTCTCCTCCCGAAAGAGTGGAAGATAAGCGGTTAAGGGTAAGGTAGCCCAGTCCTACATCGCAAAGAAATACAAGCCGGTTGTTGATTTCGATGAGGATTCTTTTGGCAATTTCAACATCGTGCGGTGTTAGTTTCAATTGAAGGAAAAACTCCTGCAATTCGGTAACAGGCATCAAGACCAGTTCCTGAAGCGATTTTCCGGCAATTTTTACATAACCGGCTTCGCATTTCAAGCGACTGCCTTTGCATTCGGGACAGACTGTCTTGCCGCGGTAGCGTGATAGCATTACGCGGTACTGTATTTTGTAGCTGTTTTCTTCAAGAAATTTAAAGAAGGCATTTAATCCCTGGAAATACTGGTTTCCGGTCCATATCAGGAACTTTTGCTCTTCGGTGAGCTCGTAAAAGGGTTTGTGGATCGGGAACCCGAATTTTTCGGCCGAGTAGATCAGTTCGTTTTTCCATTCGCTCATTTTTTCGCCTTTCCAGCAGGCAACCGCGTCCTGGTAAATGGAAAGCGATTTATTCGGAATAACAAGGTCCTCGTCGATCCCGATTACTTTTCCGTAGCCTTCGCAAGTGGGGCAGGCGCCAACCGGGTTGTTAAAGCTGAACATGTGAACGCTTGGCTCTTCGAACTCCATGCCGTCGGCTTCAAAGCGGTTGGAGAATTGTGCGCTTTCCACTTCGCCGGGTAAAAAGGCTTTTACGGTGCATTCGCCACGCCCTTCAAAAAAGGCGGTTTGAATCGAGTCGGCCATCCGGCTTTGGGTATCTTCGTCACGCTGTACCGACAGCCGGTCGATGACCAGGTTGCAGCTTCCTTTGCAGAAATCGTTGTTTTTGGCCAGAATCAGCTCATCGATCTTTATTATTTCGTCGTTGGTTTCCAGGCGCGAAAATCCCTGTTGCATCAAAAGTTCGGCTTCTTCCAGAATGCTTCTTCCATTTTTGGGAATCAGCGGCGAAGCAATAATAATACGGGTACCTTCTTCAAACGAATTGATATAGTCCACAACATCGGTAACACTGTGTCTGCTTACTATTTGTCCGGAAGCAGGGGAGTAGGTTTTTCCAATGCGTGCAAATAAAAGTTTCAGGTAGTCGTAAATCTCGGTGGATGTGCCCACTGTGGATCGCGGATTTCTTGTATTTACCTTTTGTTCAATTGCAATGGCCGGCGGAATCCCGTTGATGAAGTCAACCTCGGGTTTGTTGATCCTTCCGAGGAACTGACGCGCATAAGAGGAAAGACTCTCTACATACCGGCGCTGTCCTTCAGCAAAAAGCGTGTCAAAAGCCAGCGACGACTTGCCCGATCCGGATACTCCTGTGACAACAATAAACTTATTCCGGGGAATTTTTAAACTGATGTTCTTTAGGTTGTGGACCCTGGTATTTTGAATTTCTATGTATTTCGAGCTTTTACTATTGGACATAATTTTTATGATAAATTCAATAATCCGTTAAAAAAACTTGTATTTTTCGTTGAAATGTTCCATTTTTGGATCACACAAAATTACAATAATAGTTGTACCACGCTTAAAAATTGACGCCTATAGAAAAATTTTACTTTTTGTTTACACTTAAATAGAAGGTAATGCTCAAACTTAACTCACTGAACGACAATGAGCTCGTTCTAAGGTTTGTGGACGGCGATCAAGAATCTCTGGAAACATTAATTTTAAGACATAAGAACAGGGTGTTCTCATATATTCTGTTGGTTGTTAAAAATCAGGAACTGGCTGAAGATATTTTTCAGGAAACGTTCATAAAAGTGATACGTTCGCTGAAAAAAGGTAAATACATCGAGAACGGGAAATTTATTTCCTGGGTGTTACGCATCTCTCACAACCTGATCATCGATCATTTCAGAAAGGTAAAGCTAAAAGGCACCGTTTCGAACGACAGTTCGGAAGTGGATATTTTTAACTCCCAAAAATATTCGGAACAGACCATTGAAGATGAAATGGTGAATACACAGATACTAAACGAAGTTAAGGATTTGATCCGCGAATTGCCTGAGGACCAGCAGCAAGTGATTTATATGCGTCACTACATGGGGCTGAGTTTTAAGGAGATAGCTGACCAGACAGATGTGAGTATCAATACCGCTTTGGGAAGGATGCGTTATGCGCTGATCAACCTTCGAAAGCTAATTGAGAAAAAGAAGCTGTCGTTAACAATGATTTAACTTCCGTTAACACAATAATAACAAACAGGGGGCGTTTTGTAGGTAAATAAAAAGTGAAAGTGCCTATGCAAAAGTTCTCTACCTTGATTTATTGTATCAGCCATATTCATAGTAATGTCGATTTTATCGATTGCTCAGTACTAGAGAAAGAGGCTGATTATTTGGAAACGGAAGAGGTGGGCCCATCTGATGAGTCCATCAAAAACATTCTGAATTTTGCCCGCTCTTACGATGTTTTAGAAACAGAATCGGCGGGATATGTAGAAATGATTTTAAATTAATAGCAAGGCACCAACTGGTGCCTTTTTTATTTCCTGTTAGTTGCTCCGTTTCTCGGTTTCAGGAATGCTTAACGCCAATTTGAGGCAAAAAAATAGTGCATATTAACTGAATATGCACTATTTTTTTGTTTTCGAATTTACCTGTTTATTCTTCCTTTTTAACCGTTAAACGTATGGTAACGTATCCAAGTATTCCGGCAATGGTTGAACCGATCAGGATTCCCATTTTGGCCGAATCGATAAGGACCGGATCGCTGTACGCAAGGCTGTTGATAAACAACGACATGGTAAAACCAAGTCCTCCCAAAAAGGATACACCTGCCAGTTGTTTGAATCCTACATTTTGAGGAAGTTCGGCAATGTTCAATTTTATGGACAGCCAGGAGAAAGTAAAGATTCCGATAAAGTTTCCAATGATCATACTGATAGCAAGGTTGACGGACAAAGTCACGTTCGAGTCGCCCGAGAAGCTGAAAATAACCCCGGCATTTGCCAGTGCAAAAAGAGGCATAATCAGGTACGAAACCCAGCCGTGCAGATGGTGCTCCAGGTTTTGGAGTGGTGACGAAGTGGTTTCGGTCAGCTCCTGCAGGTCATCGATAATATGAAGTTGTTTCTTGCTAAGTACCGCTGTTTCTTCTTTTGTATCGCATTCTTCCATAAACGCATCGAGGTGTTCTTGGCTTTTACGATAGAACGAACGGGTATTGGTTTTCCGTTGCAAAGGAATGGTAAGTGCCATAAGTACCCCTGCAATGGTTGCATGGATTCCCGATTTCAGGAACAGCACCCAAACAATCATTCCGGCAATGAAGAAAAGGTATTTGGAATAGTAATTAAATCTCGTCAGAAGTCCGAGGATAAGGATAATGCTCAGCCCAACGAAAATATTGGTCCAAATCAGGTTGGTGCTGTAAAAGAAGGCAATTACCAGAACGGCTCCCAAGTCGTCGATAATGGCAAAAGCCATCAGGAAGACCTTTATTCCCGGAGGTACTCTTTTTCCGAGTAAAGTTAGGATTCCCAGCGAGAAGGCAATGTCGGCAGCCATGGGAATTCCCCAGCCTTCGCCACCCGCATTTCCTTTATTTAAGATGGTGAAAAGCACGGCTGGGATTATCATCCCCCCAACCGCGGCAAATAGCGGAAGCGATGCTTTTTTAATGTGGCTCAGCTCTCCGGTAAGAACTTCGCGCTTAATTTCCAGCCCGATCAGGAAAAAGAAAATAGCCATTAAGCCATCGTTGATCCATTTGTAGATGGGTTTTGATAGTTCAAAGCCGGGAAGGCTAAAGGTTATGTACTCTTTCCAAAAACCAAGAAAGTCTTGACTTAATGGACTGTTAGCGAGAACTAAGGCTGCTATTGTGGTTCCAAACAGAATGATGCTGCTGGATGTTTCGAGCTTAATAAATTGATTGATCGGCTCTTTAATAAACTTGATGGATGATTTATTCATATATAGAATTCAGATGTTGAATTGTGTGATAATAACCCTGCTTTTCAAATGTCAAAAATAAAAATTACCGGATAATTATTGTCATGCTGGTAAAAAGATCTTAACTTTGTGATATTAAAATAATATCAAATTACTAAAGTATTAATGTCATGGAAAAGCAATATTCCGGTATGTCGGGTTATCTGGTTCTGTTATTGGAACTGATTATTTTAGTGCTCATCGTTGCAGGATTTCTGATGGAAATGATTATCCCTGCAGTAGCATTAATTCCGATTTTTATTCTTGGGGCGATCGGATTTACAGTGGTGGATCCGAATCAGAGCTGTGTGCTGGTTTTATTTGGCGCTTACAAAGGAACCATTAAAACGAACGGGTTTTACTGGGTTAATCCGTTTTTTGCGAAGAAAAAGATTTCGTTGCGGGCGCGGAATTTTGACAGCGAAACCATTAAGGTGAACGACAAACTGGGGAACCCGATCATGATTGGTCTGGTGCTGGTTTGGAAAGTGGAAGACACCTACAAAGCTGCTTTTGGGGTGGATGAATACGAACATTTTGTGCTGGTACAGAGCGAGGCAGCATTGCGAAAACTGGCCGGACTTTATCCGTACGATAATATTGAGGACGAGACCGCCAAAGTTACCTTGCGCGACGGAACCGAGGAAGTGAACAACGAACTGGAGCGGGAAATTGTAGAAAGGCTTGATATTGCCGGTATTCATGTGATTGAAGCGCGGATAAACCACATTGCCTACGCTCAGGAAATAGCCCAGGCAATGTTGAAACGCCAACAGGCAACAGCGATTGTTGCGGCACGTTACAAAATTGTGGAAGGTGCGGTTAGCATGGTCGAAATGGCGCTCGACGAGCTTAGCCAAAAGCAGATTGTGGATTTGGATGAAGAGAAAAAAGCAACGATGGTCAGTAATCTGATGGTGGTGCTTTGCGGCGATAAAGATGCCACTCCCATCGTAAATACCGGAACGTTATATTAATGTTATGGAGAAAGTTCTTTTTCGGGAAGAACAGAAATTTAGACAATTATGGTTGTGGGGTTTAATAATTGTTTCGTTTGTAATTCCTCTTGTGCTTTTGTTGTGGCAAGCATTTACCAGCTACAGTGAAGGATCGAAAGTTTTTTTACTGATGTTATTTCTTCTGCTTTTTTTGCTTGTTGTTATGGTACCGGTGGTTTGGCTGTTATATAAAGCCAGTTTGATTGTGGAAATAAGAAGTGAGGGAATTTGGTTCATGTTTCCGCCTATGTTAAACAATTGGAAAAGCATTGGAAAAGAAGAAATAGAAAGTTGTCACGTACGCGCTTATAAGCCGATTTGGGAATATGGCGGCTGGGGAATAAAAGGCGGAAGCCGCAATAAAGCTTACAATGTGGATGGAAACATTGGCTTGCAGCTTTATCTTACCGATGGTCGGAGAATTTTATTTGGTACGCAAAAAAAGCAGGCAATTGAATCCGCCATAAAGAAGATGATGCAGGCGCAATAAGGGATTAATACAGAATAAACGATAAGAATGGAAAAACCACTATTTCTGGAAGAACAACAGGTAAGCCAACGAAGGATGCTGAAAACCATATTGATTACAACTCTGTTCGGAACGGGAATACTGGGTTATTGGTTTATCCGTCTCGGCTACAGCAGGAAAAGCGTTACGGGGGAAGTTTTTGCGGATCCGACTTTTGTCGTAATTGTCTTACTGTTTTTAACTATTCTGACCATAGTTATTATCATTAATTCGATTGCACGTTTGCGCACTAAAATCGAAAAAGACGGCATATATGTCAGGTATTTCCCCTATAAAAAGAAATGGGAAAAAATTAGTGTGTCCGGTATTCATTCTTACCGTTTAAGAAAGTACAGACCGTACCGGGAATACGGTGGATACGGGATCAAGGATCGCAGGCGAAGTGGAAAGGCATACATTATATCGGGAAGAACCGGACTTCAGTTACACCTAAAAAATGGAAAAAGGATACTGATAGGCACACAGAAAAAGCAAGCCATTATATACGCGATGGATAAAGTGATGAAAGGGAAAAAAACAGCTTGAAATGTCAAAGAAGAAAACATTTGTGTTACGCATCAGCCCGGATCTGATGGAAGCCGTGGAAAAATGGGCGGCTGATGATTTTCGGAGTATTAACGGACAGTTGGAATGGATTGTTTACAATGCATTAAAAGATGCCAAACGCTTAAAAAAGAACAGCGAATAAGCAGATATAAATGTGAGTGAAAGCAGCAGGGTAAACTTGCTTTTTGTCAAAACAGTAAAAAATAGATAGGGTGAACACTCTAATTATTTTGACAGGATCCGATCTTATCAAAGAGATCGGATCCATTTTAGCATTTATGAGAAAGCGACAGTTACTTTTTCAAATTTGAAAGTACGGCGTTCAGCAGTTTTTGCTCGTGGTCGGCACTGTACTCCCAAAACATAACACCCGCCAGCCCGCGTTTCTTCAGGTACTCAATTTTTAGCGCAATCGACTGTTCGTCTTCGTACGAGATAAAAGTCTTTTCTTCCGTATTCCACAGGTAAGGTGCTTTGGCAGTATTGTCCCAATAGCGGGTGTAGCCGTTTGTATCTATGTTTTGATAGAAGTTGATATAATCGATTCCCATCCCAACAGTTTCTGCCTGGTTAAACAGGATTTTGTCATCATTTGCTTCAACACCTTTCCAAATGCGGCCATAAAAAGGAATACCCAGGTTGATCTTTTCAACCGGGAAACCTGCTTTGGTATGCATGTCCACCGCATCAACTGCGCTATTCATGTCCAGCTCCGGTTGAGCCGAAGGATACAGGTTGCTGTGGTGCCCGTTAACGGTATGTAGTCCGTTGTAAAAATCGTAGGTCATAATGTTCAGAAAATCGAGGTATTCGCCCAGTTTGCCCAGTTCGGTGTTGTCTACATAAGCCTGATCGGCTCCCGTTGCAATACTAAGCAGATAATGTTTGCCCTTGCCTTCTTCGCTGGTCATTTTGTCCAGTTCTTCCCGAACAGCCTTCAGCATTAGCGTGAAGTTCTGAACGTCTTCGGGACGGTGGATATTTCCGGCTCCGGTTTGGTTGGGGTATTCCCAGTCGAGGTCGATTCCATCGAGTTGATAGTCTTTTACAAACTTCGCACAACTTTGGGCAAAGCGGGCGCGCGATACTTCGCTTAACGCCGCATCAGAAAAACCACCCGACCATGACCAGCCACCGATGGAAGCCAAAACTTTCAAGTCAGGATTTTTTGATTTCAGCGAGTTTAGCTTTACAATGTCAGCGGGAGTCAGGTTTTTGTCATCAATTTTTGTGGTGTCAAATATGGCTTCTCCATCGCGAATGTTTCCAAAGGCATAATTGATGTGCGTAATTCCCGATACATCGATGGTCGAGAAATCAAAATCGCGATAGCCCGCCACATAGGCTACCACCATATAATCTTTCGGAGTGTTGTCTGCCTGGGCTTCTGTTTTGGGTTTTGGCGCCGGGTTGCAGCCTGATAAGATCAGCAAAACGGCAATGGTTAAAGTAGATAGAAAGGATTGTTTCATGATGTACAGCTTTAATTATTGTGGGTAAAAATATGGCTTTTCCAAATTCAATCTAAAAACTTTTTTAAAAAATTTAAAATCCTTATTGAAATCTCTAAAAAGAAATAAATTATAATGTAATTTCGAATCCTCGTTTTTAGAAGAATCAATCAACCGGATGAATTAAAATCTATTACATGCTGAAAGAAAGAAAGAAACAGGTAAAACCGGCATTTTGGGTACCAACTGCTTATTTTGCGATGGGCCTTCCTTTTATTGCCATTAATCTGGTCTCCGTGTTTATGTTCAAGGATCTTGGAGTTTCAGATACACAAATTGCATTTTGGACCTCTCTTATTATGATGCCCTGGACGCTGAAGTTCTTATGGAGTCCGTTTCTTGAAATGTACCGGACCAAAAAGTTCTTTGTAGTAGTAACGCAATTAACAAGTGGCGTTTTATTCGGAATCGTGGCTTTTTCCTTGTTTTTCGACTACTTTTTTGCGATCAGTATTTCAACCATGGCGGTGATTGCCTTTAGCGGAGCTACCCACGACATTGCCTGCGACGGCGTTTACATGGCCGAACTCGATAAAGAAACACAGGCGAAATACATAGGAGTGCAGGGTGCTTTTTACAATGTGGCCAAACTGGTAGCCAACGGAGGTTTGGTGGCATTGGCCGGAGCATTGGCCCAGCATTTTGGAGCCATCGAGGGAGCTTCTTTAAGTGTGAACAAGGAAGCTT